>JAZSGD010000146.1:0-7967 GCA_045532555.1 Eubacteriales bacterium
ATATGCTTGAAAGTCAATATAAAATGAACGTTATAAAGATCGGCTTGAAAATTGCATATTACAGAAAGCTTCAAGGTATGACACAAGAGGAGCTGGCGGAGGCGTGCGATCTGTCTGTGGGATATATATCACAGCTTGAAGCTCCCGGCAGTTGCTTTTGCCCGTCGTTAAAGACCTTGTTTACCATTGCAGAGGTGCTTGGAACAACCGTCTCCAAGCTTACCGATATTGAGGATTAAATCTAAAAAAGGAAACCTTTTCAGGTTTCCTTTTTTATTTAAAACTTAAACTTATCAAGCCTTTTAACCAGCATACCGCCGATAAGACCGATAACCACACCCGCAACCGTTCCCGAAATGAGAAGCACGGGGAGATAGGTCACGATTCCCGCAGTCTGTGTTATCAGACACGCCATAATTATCTGTCCGACGTTGTGCAAAACACCGCCCACAACGCTGATCGCGATGCAGGAAAAGAGATTGAACTTTTTGAGAATTATCATTCCCGTCAGGCTCAAAGCCGCGCCCGCGATACTGAATGCCATCGTCTGCACGTTGCCGAAAAGCATCGAAACGAGCACAACGCGGATAATACTGACGATAACGGTCTCCTTCCAGCCAACCTTATAGAGCAAAAAGACCATAACGAGATTGGGAAGACCGACCTTTATGCCGGGGATCGCAACAAGCGCGGGTATTTGGCTTTCCACGAAGGAAAGGATCATCGCAAGCGCGATAGAAAGCCCCAAAAAAGCGACCTTTTTAGTTTTCATATCAACCTTTCCTTTCGTAAAATTTAACGTTGGCAACGGTTTTTCGCCACTTGCCAAGAGTTTTTTTGACCGCGGGCATTTCGCCCGCGGTCTTTTTTGATTTAAGTTAACCTACAAGCTCAACGTCGTCTTCGGCACCGTAGACCGTGACCGTCAGCTTGTTCGGCAGACAGGTTATGACCTCGCCCGTGCTGTGCACCCTACCCTGCTTTACGCAAAGGTGATCGGGACAGTCGGCATAGGTCAGATAAGCCTGACCACCCTCAATGCGAAGGATATTCGTTCCTCCGTTGAGCGAATATTCGCCATCCTCGGCAAGACTGTACCTTGCCACCTCCTCGCCGTCCACACGCACGACGACGTACGCGCCTTCCTTACGGGTGAGCGCCACGATACCGAGCAGCAAAAGTGCCACGGCAAGAACAGCGGCTATGAGAATCAGATCTCTTTTTTTCATCAGAACTTGATCGAACCGAGCGCAACGAGCGCAAGAGCGATCATACCTGCGGTAAGAAGCGCGATGGGAAGACCGCGGAAGGACGCGGGGATCGCATCTTCGTCAACTGCAAGGTCCTTGAGCTTGCCGTAAAGAGTCATAGTGAGCATAAATCCGATACCGACAGCCGCCGCAGTAACGAGAGCTTCAACCAAGCCAAGCTCGGTGTTATGAACACAAAGACCGAGAACCGCGCCGTTGATAGCAAACTTTACGAAATCGGAACGGCAGTAATTGTCAAGCACGTTCTTTGCGATAAGGTGAAGCACCTCAACTACGATCAGAACTACGAGCACGAATGCCATAGTCTGAATATAAGGAGCCTTTACGAGCAGATATTTGTCAAGGGGCCAGGTGATAAGAGTCGAGAGCACCATTACGAGAGTAGTGCCGAGACCGAGAACCATAGATCTCTTAGTCGAGCGCTCGTTCTCAATTACCGCGCCCGTGCCGAGAAAATGAAGCAGAGCATAGTTGTTAGAAACTATTCCTGCAAGAAGGATTCCAAGAATAACGTTGATAGTCATTAGCAATTATCCTCCTTTTCTTTCGTTTCGTCAAGGTGGTGGTGAAGTCCGGTCACCTTGTTAACGATAGCCATAACGATAGCAAGAACGATATAACCGCCAACCGCACCTGCAAGAGCAGAAACCTTGTAGTCCTGAAGGAACGCGATGGGCTTGCCCCAGATAGTAGCGTTTCCGAGAACCTCACGGATAACTGCACAAACTACCATAACGACTGTAAAGAATACACCTGTAACAAGAGCAACCTCGATAGACTTGACCTCGCCGTTGTGGTCTGCAACCTCCTCAGCGTCGCGATAAATGACCGCGCTGACCGAGAGAGCCGCGAGATGAACTCCGAGCATCTGAACGACCTCGGGGAACCAAGCCTGCATAAACATCGAGATGATCGAAACAAAGCCGGTGATTATCATAAGATAAACGGGGGTCTTTGCGTATGCGGGGATGATCTTGTGAATAGCCGAAACTACGATAGAGGTAAGGAGCATCGACAGAAGAACTGCCGCGCCCATACCGAGAGCCGCGCGAATATCTGCGCTGGACGCCATAACGAAGCCTGCTCCGATGAAGAGGAGCACGGAGGGCGTACCTCTGAGGAGATAAGATGTTTTAGTCTTTTTCATTACTGTTCTCCTCCCTTGATAGAATTGAACGATGCAAACGCATCAGTGGTGGACTCCTTCATTGCGTTGGAGGTCATGGTAGCGGTAGCAATTATAGCCTGATCGCCGGTCCAGGTTTCTCCGGTGATTCCAACGAATCCGTCCTTGTATTCGCCTGCGTTCATGCCGCCGAATGCCATAAAGTATTCTTCCTCAAAGATGAACTGCTTTGCGTCGATCTTTGCGATAGCGCCGTTTTCATCGATAACGATGTAAACGTCCATCTGATGGAATCCAATGCTTCTGGAGTAGAAGCCATAGTAGGTCGCGTCGCCAACCTTGAAGCTGACTGCCGCAACAACTGTGTTGAATGTGTCAAGCTCAAGCGCAGTGATGTCGGACGCGCCGTCCATCATTTTGCTAACCTTGGTGATAAGTGCGTCGGAGTAGCTTACCTGAGCTGCCGATGCATCCTTTGCCTCATCAGCAAGAGCTGTGTGAGCCGCCGTAACGTCAGCGCCCTCAACGTCATAGATCTTGCAAACGCCCATAGCGTTAACAACCGCAAGATAGGTAGCGTCGCCCTCGGTCATAATATAAGCAAATCCGGTGTCGTTCTCTGCCTTGAGAGCCTTCTGGATGTTGCCGGATGCAGCAGCCTCAACGAGCTTGGTGAAGCCGGGTGCAACGGTAGGAATAAGCTCCTCAAGGATCTGATCGTCGGACTTAACGCCTGCCGCGATGAGATTGTTCTCGATAAGCACGCCCATAGCAGCCTCAACCGAGCCCTTGAATGCGGTCGACGAGTAGGTAGCACCCGAAACAGTGCCAACGTCTGCAAGAGCAGAGTCCTTACCGATGTAGGAAGTCAGATAATTCGCATCATTGTCGCGGAAGTCGACCGAATCAGAGTAGGAGTCGAGCTGGATTCCGCAGATCTTACCCTCTTTATCGATACCGATAGTGATCTCCATGGGAGATTCGGAGTAAGTGGACACAGCGGTGCAACGGATAACGTATCCGAGACCGTTAGCTTCCTTGTAGACCGAAAGTACACTTTCGGGAACGTTAACAAGAGTAGTACCGGCGGTGTTGCTTGCATCATAAACAAGTGCATCAGCGCCGAAGGAAGCACCCTCGGGCATAACCGCGAGAAGCGGAGCGAGCTCTGCGCCTGCGTTGTTAGCCTCGATAATGGGGGCGGTATAGAAATTGATTCCGAACATTGCAGCTCCGAAAACGGCGCAAATAACGAGAAGTATCAGTATTGTCTTAATAAGCTTCATTATTTAACACCTCCCAGAGTTCTCTTCTTGGTCCAGTCGTAAATGAAGGGAGTAAGAAGGTTCATAGTAAGTATAGCGATCGAAACACCCTCGGGATAGCTAGCGAACTGTCTGATAACGAAGGTCAGAAGACCTGCGCCGACACAGAACACAATTCTACCGAGATTGGTGGTGGGAGTCGTAACGTAGTCGGTTGCCATAAAGATAGCACCGAGGAGCAGACCGCCCGCAAGAACGTGCTGGAGAGCAAAGGTAACGTCGAATCCGCCGAAGATGAGGTAGCAGACGAAAACAGTCGCTACGAAGGACGCGGGAACGTACCACTTGATGACCTTTCTCGCTACAAGATAAGCGAAGCCGAGAAGAAGCGCGATAGCGCAGGTCTCACCGATAGTACCGCCGTGTGCACCAACGAGAAGCTGGAGAACGGTGGGAGCGTTAGCAGCACCCTCCACGCCTGCGTTGAGAGAAGCGAGAGGAGTTGCCCCTGCAACGAGCTCGGGAACGGCGTTTCCGAGGAATCCGAGATCAAACAAAGGAGCGATCTTGGAAACGGCTGCAACCGAACCGAAGGTAAGAAGCATGAATACACGAGCCGCGATAGCGGGGTTAACGATGTTCTTACCGATGCCTCCGAAGAAGCACTTAACTACAATGATAGCGAAAACGCTACCGACAGCACACTGCCAGAGCTTGACCTCAGTGCTGAGGTTGAGCGCGAGGAGCAGACCCGTAACTACGGCAGAAAGGTCGCCGATAGTCTGCTTTTTGTGAGCGCAAAGATTGAAAAGGAACTCGGAAACAACCGCACTTGCAACGCAGGTGAGAATGATCCAAAGAGCCTTGAGTCCGAAGAAGATGATTCCTACGAGAGCCGCGGGGATCATCGCGATGATAACGTCGAGCATTACTCGATTTACCGACGCACCCTTCTGATGAATATGAGGTGCGGGCGAGATATGAAGCTTACTCATGCCTTTGCACCTCCCTCTTTTTCCTTCTGTGCGGCAAGGTATTTTTTAATATAGGATCTTGCCTGCTTGTTGATCTCAAGCAGAGGACGGTTTGCGGGGCAAACGTAAGTACAGCAGCCGCAGTCAACACACTGACGAACACCGGTGTCGATGAGGAGCTTTACGCGTCTTTCTTCCTTTTCAACCGACATTACCTTGTCGACCATAGGCACGCTGATGCCAACGGGGCACTTTTCCATGCAACGACCGCAGTTGATGCAGGGAGAAGCCTCGGGAAGAACAGAGTTCTTTTCGTCGAAGATAAGAACCGAGTTAGAGATCTTAACGATAGGATCGTCAGCCGAGCAGATAGCAGTACCGTTCATAGGACCGCCCATAACTACCTTGCCGGGCTCGCTCTTAAGACCTGTGTACTTGAGAAGCTCGCTTACTCTCGTTCCGATAGGAGCGATAAGGTTCATGGGCTTTTCAACCGCAGGACCGTCAACGGTAACGATTCTCTCAACGAGAGGCATACCCGTGTTGAGATATTCAGCCATCTTTGCAAGAGAGGAAACGTTTACGATAAGCGCTCCGAACGAGGGGAAACGTCTGCCCGCGACTGCAACTCTGCCCGTAGCGTTGTAAAGCATTACCTGCTTTGCGCCCTGAGGATAGATGGTCTTGAGCTCGTGAATAACGACGTAATCCTTGCCCTCAAAGGTCTTCTTAAGGACCTCGATAGCGTCTGCCTTGTTCTTCTCAATGCAGATCATAAACTTGGCATTGCCAAGATATTCGTTCATATATTTGCGAAGATACTCGATACCGTCCGCGATAAGCTCGGGATGTGCGAGCATCATTCTGTGGTCACTTGTGATGTAAGGCTCGCACTCTGCCGCGTTAATGAGCACGGTGTCTACCTTGTAATCGGGGTTTTTAGCCTCGTTGAACTTTGCCCAGGTGGGGAAAGCCGCGCCGCCAAGACCGACGATACCGCCGTCTCTGACAGCCTGAAGGAAACCGTCACAATCGCTGAACTCGGGAGCCTTTACAGAAGGATCAACCTCCATAAGACCGTCGCTCTCGATGTGGATCGCGAGAGTCTCGCCACCTGCGACCTCCATAGGAGCGATCGCGGTAACAGTACCCGAAACGGTCGAGTGTACGGGAGAAGAGAATCTACCCTCTTCCCTTGCGATGAGCTGGCCGACACGAACGTGATCGCCAACGTTTACAATGGGTTCGGCATCGTGACCCGAATGCATATTCATCGGCAGTATAACTTCCTTCGGCGTTTCGATACGCACGGGAACGCAAGCCGCAGTATGCTTATTGTGGGGTACGTGCAAAGATGAAATATTTCTTCCCAAAATAATTTCTCCTTTTCCGTGTTTTTTATTTAGATTAATTGTTTTAAATATGAATATTCAAACAAATTGCTTTCAAATTCAAAGCCGCATGTGCGGCAAAATTATTCGCTGACCAGAGCCGCAAAGCCCTCGGTCATATATTGGGTACCGTCGTTAGCTACCCAGAACACCTCAACTCCACCGATCGACTGAACGAGCGCAAGACCGTCCTCGTAGCTCATACAGAACAGAGCCGTGGAGAGCGCGTCGGCAAGTCCGCTGTTAGGGGTGATGATCGTGACCGAAGCAAAATGCTTGGACGGCATCAGAGTGTCCTTGTCAATAACGTGGTGATAGCGAACTCCGTCAACGACGAAATATCGCTCGTAAATGCCCGAGGTCACGCAGGACACGTCAGAGATCGTGATGCGTTTTGCATAGGACTCGGGATCAAAGGGGTCCTTAATTCCGGTCAACCAGCCCGAGCCGTCGGGTTTTTGACCGATTATGCGGATATTTCCGCCGATGTTAAGCACGTAGCTGCTCACACCCTTTTCTATGAGATACTGCGCTGCCATTTCGGTAGCGTATCCCTTACCGAGCGCGCCGACGTCGATCGAAGCCTCGGGATCGGTTATTCTGACCGTCAGATTCTTCTCGTCAATCTCAAGCAGAGAAAAATCAACGTGCTTCGCCGCCTCGTCAAGCACCTCTTGCTCGGGAATTGATGCATTCGCCGAACCGGTACTCGCCGCCTCCCTGCAATCGTGCCAGGGACGCAACACAGCACCCATCATAATATTCATCTCGCCGCCCGTGAGCGTATACAGCTCCTTGGCATAGAGCAAGAAGTCGATGAGCTTTTCATCAACTGTCATTGCCTCCCCGCCCGCGTTCTTGTTGAGCGTACACAGGTTGACAATGCCGCTGTGTTCGTAATAGATATCAAAGAGTCGGTGATATTCCCCAAGCAGTTCAAAGACACCGTTTGCGTTCTCCTCGAATTCCTCCTTGGAGTCTCCCTCGTAGCTGTATACGTAGGATACCGTGTCAAAAAATGTAAAATTTACCATTCCGTGGGGATTTTTAGAATCTTCCCTATTCGCAACTGTAGGGCAGCCCGTCATTGTGACGAGCAGCCCTATAATTGCACACAGGGAAATCAGAGATTTGAAAAGCTTCAAATTCTTTTTCTCCTATTTTAGAAGTATTAAATTATCTAGCGTTGGTTACAGACTTTGCAACAACAGCCTTGATAGAGGTGATCTGAATGGTGCAGCCTGCGGTAAGGAGAGCGTCGTCAGCGGAGATAATGTAACCTGCGCCCTCAACAACCTTGGTAGCCATAGCCTCAACCTCAGCAGCGGTCTTACCTACAACGTACTTGGAGAACTCAGCGGACTGAAGGTACCACTCAAGAACCTTGCCGTCGCCGTTCCAGTCCATGCTCTGACCGTAAGCAGCCATGTTGTAGCCTTCCTTGAGCTCGCGCTTTGTGCCCTTGAACTCTGCGGGAGTGCACTCGCCTGCAGCGTTGATAGCGATCTTGGGCTGGATAGCGTCGTTAAGAGAAGCAACGATCTTGCCGTCAACAACAACGGAAGCAGCGAAATCGGAGTACATAGCAACAACACCGTCAGCCTCTGCGGTAGCAGCAACGGTTGCAGCGTCAACGAAGGAGGTAGCAGCAACACCAAGAGTGAACTTGGAAGCGGTCTTGAAGCTCATGCCCTGCTCGTCCTTGCAAGCCTTTGCAACTGCAGCGATGAAATCAGTGATCTGGATGGTGCATCCAGCGGAAAGAAGAGCGTCATCCTTAGCGATAATGTAGCCGGAGCCTTCAACTACCTGAGTCTCAATAGCCTCAACCTCAGCAACGGTCTTGCCTACTACGTAGTTCTCGAAAGCCTTAGCCTGGTCGTACCACTCCTTAACAACACCGTCGCCGTTCCAGTCCATGCTCTGACCGTACTTAGCCA
>JAZSGD010000113.1:0-5730 GCA_045532555.1 Eubacteriales bacterium
ATCTCCAAAAAGAACCGCGTCGAGCTCCGTACGCCCGAAAAAACACTGCTTTTGCTCTCGGCACTTGGCGGCAGTGTCGCTATGCTTATCACAATGCTACTCATTCGCCACAAAACCAAGCACGTCAAGTTTATGCTCGGCATTCCACTCATAATGGTTATCCAGGCATGCGCTATCTATCTGCTTTTCCATTTTGGAGTTCTTTGATTTGTGCAAAAGTTACAAAAGATCACCTTTTGTGTCGTGTTATTTTTACAAATCGTACACTTGCACAAATTCACAAATAATGATATAATATTTAATGTAAATAAAATATAAGCCTTGATGAAGTCGGCGTGTTTTCAGGTCATATTTCAGAGAGTCCGCGGTCGGTGCGAGCGGATATGTGCGAAAACAAGGCATTTCCCTTCGGAGCTTGCTTGGTGAATGATTATTCGATTAGCCAAGCACGGCAGACACCGTTATCCGTCAACAAAGTGTTGGCTTTGATACTGTTAAAGTCAAAATGCGGGTGGTACCGCGGAAATTATGCTTTTCCGTCCCAATTCTCTTTCGAGAATTGGGACTTTTTATTTGCCTGCGGCGCCTTAAAACCTTTTTGAGAAAAACCTACGTAAACCGCAAGCGGTTTACTCTGCGAGTTTGCTATGCAAACTTCGGGTTTTAAGAATTCCAAAAAACTCTCCCCAGGATAGTTTTATAACACATACAGTTCATTTATTTAAAGATTAAAAAATAATTTCAAATATATCCCTCAAAAACCTTTATAAAAGGTTTTGAAAGTCAAGAAAACTTTTCTCAAAAGTTTTCTTGTGGGGTCCGGGGCAAAGCCCCGAGACAAAAGAAAGGAAATCAAAATGAAAGAAACTTTGAATCGAATCAAAGCGGAGGCGCTTGAAGCTATCGCCTCCCCCGAGACCGACGATGCGGCGCTTGAAGCGCTCAGAATCAAGTATCTTGGCAAAAAGGGCGAGCTGACCGCCGTTCTTCGCGGAATGGGACAGCTTTCCCCCGAGGAAAGACCCGTAGTCGGACAGATCGCAAACGAGATCAGAGCCGAGATCGAATCGGCAATAACCGAAAAGAAGGCAACCCTCGCATCCGAAGCGCTCGACGCAAAGCTTATCGCAGAAAAGCTCGACGTAACCGTTCCCGGTAAAAAGACCAAGGTCGGTCACCGTCATCCCCTCACTCTCGTTCAGAGAGATATGGAGGATATCTTTATCGGTATGGGCTTCTCTATCGCAGAAGGACCCGAGGTTGAGTACGATTACTACAACTTCCAGGCGCTCAACATCCCCGAAAATCACCCCGCGCGCGACACTCAGGACACCTTCTACATCACCGACAAGATCCTGCTGCGCTCGCAGACCTCTCCCGTTCAGGCAAGAACTATGGAGGTTCAGAAGCCTCCGATCCGCATAATCTCCCCCGGCCGCGTTTACCGTAGCGACGCTATGGATGCGACCCACTCTCCCCTCTTCCATCAGATGGAGGGACTCGTAGTCGACAAGGGCATCACCATGGGCGACCTTAAGGGCATGCTTGAAACCTTCGCAAAGACCGAATTCGGCGAGGACACAAAGGTCCGCTTCCGTCCCCACCACTTCCCCTTCACCGAGCCCAGCGCAGAGGTAGATATCTCCTGCTTTATGTGCGGCGGCAAGGGCTGCAGACTTTGCAAGGGCGAGGGCTGGATCGAGATCCTCGGCGCAGGAATGGTCCACCCCAACGTACTCCGCAACTGCGGCATCGACCCCGAGGAATACAGCGGATTTGCATTCGGAATGGGCGTTGAGCGTATCGCTATGCTCAAATACCACGTGGGCGACATCCGTCACTTCTACGACAATGACGTAAGATTCATCGAGCAATTCTGATAAAGGAGGTAACGAATAATGAATCTTTCACTTAAATGGCTTCACGATTTTACAAATACAGACGGTATCTCCACAAAGGAATACTGCGACAGAATGACCGACACGGGCTCTAAGGTAGAGGGCTACGAGGTTCTCGGCGAGGATATCAGCAACGTTATCGTTGCAAAGGTTCTCAAAATGGAGCGCCACCCTGACTCCGACCATCTCTGGATCTGTCAGGTCGACATTGGAGAAACGGTGACCCAGATCGTCACGGGCGCGCAGAACGTCCACGAGGGTGACATCGTCCCTGCGGCTATTCCCGTCGCGCATCTTCCCGGCGACGTTACCATCAAGGCAGGCAAGCTCCGCGGCGTTGAATCGAACGGAATGCTCTGCTCTATCGCAGAATTGAATCTCACACTCCACGATATGCCTGAGGCGATCGAGGACGGCATCCTCATTCTCGGCAAGGACTTTGAGGACAAGGTCGGAATGGACATCAAGGAAGCTCTTCTGCTTGACGATACCGTCGTTGAATTCGAGATAACCTCCAACCGCCCCGACTGTCTCTCTGTCATCGGTCTTGCTCGCGAGACCGCGATCAGCTTCGACAAGCCCCTGAATATCCCCGCCCCCACCGTCAAGGAGCTTGGCGACGGAGATAAGATCGAAAATTATCTTTCGGTCAAGATAAGCGACCCCGACCTCTGCTACCGCTATGCCGCAAAGGTCGTCAAGAACGTAAAGATCGAGCCCTCGCCACTTTGGCTCAGGATGAGACTCCGCGCCGCAGGTGTTCGTCCCATAAATAATATCGTCGACATAACCAACTACGTAATGCTCGAGTACGGTCAGCCCATGCACGCGTTTGACTACGCTATGCTCTCGGGCTCTGCGATCAACGTGCGCCGCGCTACCGACGGTGAGCTCTTCAAGTCGCTCGACGACAAGGACCACGTGCTCGATAGCACAATGCTCGCCATCTGCGATGAAAAGAAGCCCTGCGCTCTCGCAGGCGTTATGGGCGGCGCAAACAGTGAGATCAAGGATAGCACAACCACCGTCGTATTCGAGTCGGCGTGCTTCTCGGGTCCTTCTGTGCGCGTGACCGCAAAGAAGAACGGAATGAGAACCGAATCGAGCGCTCGCTTCGAGAAAGGTCTCGACCCCGAAAACTGTATGGCAGGTCTGCTCCGCGCTTGTGAGATGGTTCAGCTTCTCGGCGCAGGCGACGTGGTCGACGGCACGATCGACGTATACCCCACCAAGCCCGAAGCGACCGTCCTCCCCCTCGACGTAGACAAGATCAACAAGTTCCTCGGAACCGACATCTCCTACGACTATATGAAGAGTGTTCTCGAGCGTCTTGAGTGCAAGGTAGAGGGCGATAAGATCACCGTCCCCTCCTTCCGCGCAGACCTCACCTGCATGAACGATATCGCAGAGGAAATAATCCGTATTTACGGCTATAATAACATCAAGTCCACCTGCATCTATGCAGAGACCACTCAGGGCGGCAGAACCCCCAAGCAGCAGTTTGAGGTCGACACCGAGCACCTGCTCTACGGAATGGGATTTGATCAGATACAGACCTTCTCCTTCATCAGTCCCAAATATTACGATAAGATCAGAATGGACGAGGACAGCGCTCTCCGCAAGTCGATCGTGATCAGCAATCCTCTCGGAGAGGACACCAGCGTTATGCGCACCACCGCACTTCCCTCTATGATGGAGGTCGTTGCAAGAAATATCAATTTCTCCAACGAGGACGTCCGCCTCTTCGAAATGGCGACCGTATATATTCCCAACGAAGAATACAACGCACTTCCCGATGAAAACAAGGTTCTTACTCTCGCCGCATACGGCAAGGGCGAGGATTTTTACGCGCTCAAGGGTGTTATTGAGAATGTGCTCGAGTCCGCAGGCATCGAGAAGGCAAAATTCGAGTCCTACTCGAGCGATAAGGCATACCACCCCGGCAGATGCGCGAAAATAGTAACCGCTGACGGCAAAGAGCTCGGTGTGTTCGGTCAGATCCACCCCCTCACCGCGCAGAATTACGATATCAGCATCCCCGTTTACGCGGCAGAGCTCTCGTTCGACGCGATCTTCGACGCGGCTGATATGACCATCGACTACAAGCCCCTGCCCAAGTTCCCCGCAGTTTCCCGCGACTTCTCCTTCGTTTGCGACGAGGAAGTCGAGGTCGGAACTATTGAGGAGGTCATGGCAAAGGCGGCAGGCAAGCTTCTTGGGGACATCAAGCTCTTTGACATCTTCCGCGGCGAAAAGCTCGGTGCGGGCAAGAAGAGCGTCGCGTTCCGCGTGATCCTCCGCGCTCCCGACCGCACCCTGACCGTTGAAGAGGCAGATAAGGTCTCGAACAAGATCATCAAGGATCTTTCCTTCAAGCTTGGCATTAATATTCGAGGTTGATAACGATATGGCAGAAAAATCAAGAATAGAAAAGCTGAACGAATACGCGGCAAGAGTCAAGGCGGGTGAGGTGCTCACCCCCGAGGAGATCGCCGACCGTGACCGTCTCCGTCAGGAGTTTTTGGCTGAATTCCGCAAGAATTTCCGAGCCCAGCTCGACAACACCGTGGTTCAGTATCCCGACGGAACTAAGAAGTCACTGAAAAAGGATTGATATCGTGTACACGGAAGACCATAGAGAGATAATAACCTACAAAGACGTTGCCAGCAATTTGAAAAAGAATATGCTCACCTCAAAGCGTATGATTATCGCATTAATGATTGCGTGCACTGTCCCAATATGCATTCCTTTACCAATGATGATCATGGGAGGAGTCTATGAATACGCGATAGTGGTCTCTATCCCTATTGCTCTCATTATTGGATATACCGTTTATTTGTCGATCATATGCATGCGTCAGGCAGGCAAGATAAATGATGGTCACTTCAAGGTAAGAGAGGACGTTTTAGTCAACGTATACGTACGAACAAGACCTAAGCGTAGCACCCGTTCAAGAGTTGATATCCATGAATACGTATTTGACTTTGAAAGCGGAAGGCAATTCGTCGTCAACACCGCAAAAAAAGACGGCACAAGACTTGAATTCGCCGGTAAGCATTCAAACAAAGGCGACGTATTTTATGTCGTTACATTTGATGACGAGCCAAACGAGGTTGTTCTCGCTTACAGCGGGGCTATCTTCCAATACAAGCAATAATAAAATCCACATAGAAAAGATCAATTTTACTAAATCCGCAAATCATTTTCACTATACTCTATCGATAGCACTCCTGTCGATAGAGTATAGCTTTACGGAGGAAAAAACCAATGAAAAAATACCTTCTTGACGGAAAATGGAGAATGACAGGTAACGGCTACGACGTCGAGGGCAATATCCCCGGCTCCGTGTACTCGTTTTTATATCTTGACAACAAGCTTCTCCCCGATCCGCACTACCGCGACAACGAAAAGCTCTATATAGCGCTCGCCGAGCACGAATACACCTTTGAAAGATCGTTCGAGCATACCCCGACCGAGCACAAAACAAGCCTCGTGTTCGAGGGCTTGGACACGCTCTGCACGGTCTATCTCAACGGAAATAAGGTTGCCGACACCGCAAATATGCACCTGAAGTATTCGTTTGACGTCACCGATATTCTCAAGGATGGCGAAAACTTAATAAAGGTCGTATGCCACTCGTCAACAACGTGGATGCGTGAGAAAAATGATGCCGCAAGGCTCTTCGGTGCGACCGACTGTATGCAGGGCTACCCCTATCTGCGAAAGGCTCACTGTATGATGGGCTGGGATTGGGGTCCCCGTCTTCCCGACGCGGGAATTTGGCGCAGTGTATATCTTCTTGAGAAAAACAGCGCGGAAATTACCGACGTC
>JAZSGD010000058.1:0-14804 GCA_045532555.1 Eubacteriales bacterium
GGAGGGAGGATCGCCAGAAGTGCCGCCGCGCCGACGACTGCAGGGGTGTAAAATCGAGCGAATTTCGTAATAAAATTCTCGCTTTTCGATTTGTTTTCAACCGAGCTTTCGACAAGCTGAAGAATTTTCGATACGGTCGAGTCGCCGAAGAGCTTGGTGACCTTGATCTTTATAAAGCCCTGCATATTGACGCATCCGCTGAGCACTACGTCGCCCTCCTTTACGTCGCGCGGTAGCGACTCGCCCGTAAGCGCGACGGTGTTTACCGAGGAGCTGCCCTCGATTATCTCGCCGTCGAGCGCGATCTTGCCGCCCGGCTTGACGCAAATTACATCGCCTATTTTGATCTGCTCGCAAGGGATTTCTACAAGCTCGCCGTCGTCGTTTTCGACGAATGCGGTGTCCGCACGAATAGAGAGTAATGCCTTGATCGAGCCGCGACTCTTATTGACCGCGACGTGCTCGAAAAGCTCGCCGACGCTATAAAAAAGCATGACGAAGACCGCCTCGGAGTATTCGCTGATTGCGAAAGCGCCGATCGTGGCGATCGACATCAGGAAATTTTCGTCGAACATCTGACCGTGCAGGATCCCTCTTGCCGCGCGCATCAAAACCGCGCCGCCAACTATGAGGTAGGGGATCATATAAAGCAAAGGCGCTTGCAGATCGAAGCCGTTTAGATAGAGAAGCTTCGGGATCAGGTCAAAACGGTCGATCAATGTAACTGATATCAGCGCAACTGCCGCAATAATGATCTTGAGCAGTTGTTTTTTGTCCTTTTTGCGCATTTTAGTCTATTACGATGCGGCAGTCGGGCTCGATCTTCTTGATTGCCTTCTGCGCCGCCTTAAGTATCTTGTCGAAATCCTTTTCGTCTGCCTCGATAGTGAGCTTCTGTGTCATAAAGCTGACCGTTGCCGAGCTGACGCCCTCAATTTTGTTGATGGCTACTTCCATTTTCGCCGCACAGTTCGCGCAGTCTACTTCGTCAAGTGTGAATGTTTTTTTCATGATTTTATCCTTTCGTAGTTAGGTAGTTTGTGCATGGATTTTCTCTTCTTTCTTTGAAAAGAAAGAAGCAAAGAAACTTCCCACAAGAAAAAGACAAAGGTTTTTCTTGAACGAGAAAGATTTTGAAAGAGAAAGCCGCAAAAGCGCAGGCGCGGATTGCTGCAAAGAAACTTCCCGCATGGGTTAAATAAAAATTATATGCTCCACCGTTTTAAAACCTAAAACGTCTGTAGCTTCATCTATCCTAATTGAAGTTCTTTGGAGGTGCGGAACCTTTCTGCGAAAGAAAGGTTCTGCAATCCCTCTCCTCACTCCTCTATATGCTCGACGCCCATGTTGATAATGGTTTTGACGTGGTCGTCGTCGAGGGAATAGAGGACGGACTTGCCGACCTTGCGGTATTTAACGATACGGGAGTTTTTGAGGACGCGGAGCTGGTGGGAGATAGCGGACATACTCATACCGAGCGCCTCGGAGATATCGCAGACACAGCACTCGCCGTTAAAGAGGAGGTAGAGTATTTTGATTCGGGTACTGTCGCCGATGACGGAAAAGAACTCGGCGAGGTCGAAGAAATGCTCGTCGTCGGGGAGGGTGATATTGACGGCAGGGCTTTGGTCGGGTGTGTGGGTTGAGCCATGCTCACACGCGGGTAATTTTTCTTGATCCTGGTGCATTTTGACGTCCTTTCTTTCGATGATTGAATAATTGTTCAAGTGTCGTATAATTATATCACTGCGAGGGGAATTTGTCAAGAGATTTGAGAATATTTTTATAAAAACCCAAAATACAACTGTCAGTTGTATAAAATTTTACCGATACAACGGACGGTATGTTGTGTTTTTGGGGGAAATATGCTACAATATAGTAAAGGAAATCGATTATCCGGATACGTCGGACGCGGCGAAGATGAGAAAGGAACTTTTTATGGATATTCAGAGCAACATATCTAACAACATCAAGAAATACAGAAAAGAGCTTTGTCTCAGTCAAGAGGCGCTTGCGGAAAAACTCGGTGTTACCTCCCAAGCAGTGAGCAAATGGGAGTGCATGCTTTCTATTCCCGATATTGAATCAATAATTACTTTGTCGGAGCTTTTCGGGATTACGATAGACAAGCTCTTGCTTGACAAGGATAGCGATGCAGGTCGTCAAGAAAGTGCCTTTGAGGAGAAAGACGACGGAGAATGCGAGCATTTCGATCGACGTGACATTCTCGGACGATATTATTTTGATGCGTTGCCCGACGACAAGGATCTGCGCGTGCTTCAGTTTGTGGGCAGAAGGCTTCTCAGGGAGAATGACTACAAGCGCGACGTGTTTATTCCGCTGGCTATTGACGAAAAAGCAGTCAGAGACGGAAAAGCGGTGAACGTTCATATAGTCGGAAGCGCGCATATTGAGGGAGATATAGGCGGAAACGTTACGGCGGGAGATGCTGTTGCTTGCGGCAACGTGGGTATGTCGGTTCGTGCAGGTGATGGAGTTGCTTGCGGCAACGTAGGAATGTCGGTTCAGGCAGGCGACGGGGTTAACTGTGGTAATGTAGGGATGTCGGTTACTGCTGGGGACGGTGTTAATTGCGGGAACGTTGGTGCTTCGGTTACGGCAGGTGACAACGTGACCTGCGGAGACGTTCACACTATCACGAATTGCGGCGGTGATATTCACTGTCAGAAACTTGAGGGCGAGATAAAGCACTGTGACGGAATAGTTTACGTGGGATAAAGAAAAAAGAGACTGCATCAAATAAATCATTTGATGCAGTCTCTATATTTTTGTATTTGTGTTCGAGGTCTTTTTACTGTGCCAACGCTTTTTCAACGGCGGCAACAAGCTCGTCTTGCTCGAGGCCTCCGACGAACGTATCGGTAATGACTCCGTCTGCGTTGATAACGATCGTAACGGGGCAAGCCTGGATATTGAACAGCTTTTGGCAATACATATCCGTATCCCAGCCTATGAGCATCGTGCCGTCGTTCCACTCGGGGTGTCCCGAATCCTTTTCAATAAAGCCCGTAACATCTACGTTCGGGAATTCTACGTGTACGGCAACGACCGTGAGCTTATTTCCGTATTCCTTGGCGGCATCGTAGAAATAAGGCAATTCCTCAAGACAAGGTCCGCAGGTCGTGTACCAGAAGTTAAGAACTACAGCGCGACCCATCATATTTTCTTCTTCGAGAGAGAATTTCTCATCCGAGCCGAAAATGTCGAGAGTGATCTCGGGACAGGTGCTACCAACTGAAACTCCTTCCTCGGGTTTGGGGGGCTCTTTGTCGATAAAGTTATAGTAAACGAGGGTTCCGCAAAGTGAGGCTACCATAAGTATCGCTACGATTGATTTGATGACCGTATTGCGTTTTTTGATCTTTTTTGCGGTTTCTTCGGCTTTTGCCTTATCCTCGGCGGTGTCGGGGATCTCATTGGGCGCGAGGAATATTTTTGAGCCCTTCCAGCTTATCGCTTTTGTCGGGCATGCGCTTATACATTCGCCGCAGTTGATACACTCGGCGTCTCCGACGTGCTTGATATCCATTTTGCACTTGCCGACGCAGAGTCCGCAATCTGTACAGCTTGAGTGGTCGACCTTGACACCGACAAGCGAGATCTTATTGAAAAGTCCGTAAAGTGCGCCGAGGGGGCACAAAAAGCGGCAGAAGAAACGGAAAATGAAGATACACGCGGTCAAAATCGAAACCATAAGGAGAAATTTCCACGTGAAAAGCGGGCCGAGCATACGAAGATATCCTTCGTTGACCTTGTTGGAAAGCAAGCCCATTGCTCCCTCAAGTGTTCCTGCGGGGCAGATGTATTTACAGAAGCCGGGCAGGGGGAAGTTTCGGAATGCGTATGCTATCGGTATGATAAATACGAAGAAGGCTAAAATTACGTATTTGAAATACGAGAGGATACGCGTCACCTTGTTCTTTTTGAGCTTGGGTGTGGGTATCTTATGGAAAAGCTCCTGAATCAGACCGAAGGGGCAGAGAAATCCGCAGATCCAACGGCCAAACAGCAGTCCGTAGAGCATGATTATTCCAAATACGTAGTATGGGGCGGTCTTGCCGCTTGATGCGAGTGAATTTTGCAACGCGCCAAGGGGGCATGCACCCGATGCACCCGGGCAGGAATAGCAGTTCAGACCGGGAGTGCAGACGTTTTTCAGAGGCCCTTTATAGATGTTGCCCGTGGAAAAGCCTTTGAGATTGGCGTTGAAAAGCAACGCGGCGTATAGCTGTATCAGCTTTCTTTTTGAGGGCTTGTGAGCTTTAAACCAACTAATGATTTTTTTCATAATGATCGCCACCTCCCCTTATCCGAGACCGATACATTCGGTGCAGATGTTGATCGCCTTTGAGAGCACGTCTGCCATTCCGCCGTTAAGTATACCTGCGACGATCAGAGCAAGCGCGACAACGGCGAGGGTTATCCTGACACCTATGACGATCTTTGAATTCGAGCGAGTTTTGTTGTCTGTTTTTGAGCAGAAGCTCCCCTTGGACTCGGCAAGCGCCGCCTTGACGTAGCCCGATTGGCGCTCAATACTTGCGTTTTCGAGATAAACGAGGGCGATGCAGATGCCCATAGAAATAAAGGCGCAGGGAAGCACCCAAAGGCAAGCCGAGATTACGCTGGTATTATAATCCGCGCTGAAATTGTTGAAATTCAAGGAATAAATAAGCGCGGGAAGTGCCGTTACCACGCACAAGGCGATCGCCGCTGCGCGAAGTATAATACGGAGCTTTTGCTCTTTTTTTATCAACGTCAGCTTTTCTTGATCGCAGGCTTCTTCGTTGAGCTTTTGCATAAGGCGGGAAAGCGTGGCTTTTTTGTCCTTGCTTGCTTTGAGCTTGCCCTCGTCGCTCGGCAACGCGAGAGTTAAGATGATTCCAACGAAGGTTGCGCCAACAGTCAGCCAGATAAAGATCGAGATCTTTTTAAATTCTGCGGATATATTTTCGGGTGTGAAGGGGCGATTGCCGATATTGTAAATATTAAAGCACGCTAGCATAAGAAGCACTCCCGATATTATCAGCAAAACCGATAGCGCGATGCCGTATATCAATTTTATATATTTAATCGTCTTTTTCGACATATATATCTTCCTTTCGATTCATTGATCAGAAATACGTCATTTTAATTATAATATATAAACGAGATAAAATCAAGAGGGTTTTTGACGCTTTTGTCATTTTATGCCGCAAAAAAATCCCCGACGGACTGCCCGTCGGGGATTTTTTATAATGCTTAAGAATTCGCGGTCAACGTAACGGTAAGCTCTGCGGAGCCCTCGGGGAAGCTGTACTGGGCTTCTCCTGTATAGCCTACAAGAGTGACCTTTACGGCATACTCTCCCGCTTCTGCTTCAATAGTAGCAACACCGTTGGCATCGGTTGCTACGGGCAGGCGGCAAAGATCACCAACACAAAGCTGTACGGTTGCGCCAGCAAGAGGTGCGCCGTCAGCGTCGACTACCGTTACGGTGTAAGTGACGGTTGTGTTGGCAGCCGTGGTTTCGGTCTCTTCTGTAGTTTTTTCTTCAGAAACGGTGGTTTGCGAGTTCGCATCAGCAGTTGTTTCCGCAGTTGTTGCGCCGGCTCCCGTTGTTGTGTTGTCGTTTGTGTTTCCGCTTGTATTGTCGCAGGCGGTTGCTATCAACAACACGCTGATGGCAATACACAGAACTACGATAATTTTAAGTAATACGGATTTTTTCATGATTATCCTCCATGAATGTTTTTGCCTGTATTGTTATAATGTTATTTCGAATGAATGCGTCAGGAATAATATCCGCAGAAGAGCAACCAAGCGTATTCCTGATTGTACGGTGCGCCCAATAGAACGGGCGTAAAAATGTTGGTTTCGGAATCGGGCTTCCACCAGCCGTTTTTATCGCCGAAGGACTGTATTGCTTCTGCCAGCTTTTCGGTCAAAGGCACTCTTATTGGCGGATCTACGGGTGTGTCGGCATTGTCGGGCATGCCGTATTGAATGAACAGCTCATTATAGCTGCGTTTTTCGACGATATTGCCGTTTGCGTCGTAAATGTAGGCGCCCATTCTCTGATGTCCGCAGACCATCTGAATACTGCTTACGTATTGCGAATGCGAAGTCAGGTCAATAAAGATGATAGCTCCGTCTTCCGATCCGAGATGATAATATCCGTCTGACTCATTATAGACCGCCGTGATAGACAGATCGGTGAGATCGATGGGAGAGTATTCTCCTTCGACCGATATGTTCAACTGTTCCTCGACCTTGTCTTCGTCCTCGAGATACGGTGTCCATGGGGCGTCCTCGATCCTTGTTCCGGGGTCGCCCGCGTTTTTGATGTTGATAACGCAGGACGTTGCTGACGTGGATTTTACGGCGATAACATACTCTCCTCCGATGTTGCTGGAGTATACGTTTATGGAAATACCGTTTTCGTATCTGGAGATGTCGTTAGACGAATCGGTGAGATCTGAGCCTTGAACGAAGAAGGTCCCTCCGTGATAGCCAATCGACAATTCAGAGGAGCATTCGTACGTAACGGTATATGTTGCCGAAGTTGTGGGTGCGAAAATGAAGAAGGTGTAATCGTTGGGGGTTAAGGTTACGCTCGTTGCGCCTTCTTCGATACGGTATGCCGGATAATCCGCAGAGATTGGATATCCGACGAAGAGGGGCTCCTCGGTAGGTGTGGGTTGCTTGAAGAGACGGATTGTTGCGGTTTTCGCTTGCGGCGTAAGCACGCAGAGGGACTCGTCGTATACGTAAGACTCGCCCGACTGAGAAAGATCAAGAACTACCTGATAAGTGCCCTGATCTACGTCCAGCTTGAGAAATTTTCCGTTGTACGGATACATTTTGATCTGCTCGCCGTCTTTCATTATCTTTACGACAATATCGCTTACAGGGTAGCCCTGACCGTCAACGATCCAAAGACCGTAAGGCTCGTTGATGCCGCAACCGGTACAAGTGCCATTTTGGAAGCTGTGGCCTGTCGGGGGAACCGTCATCGGAGAAACCGTGATCGTGGAACAAACCGAGCATTTCTTTCCCTCGGTGAGTCCTGATTCCGTACACGTCGGAGAGACGCTCAGAATGGGTACTTCTGTGTGATTTGTTTTGGCTATGACCGCTTGTCTTACGAGAATCTTATCACAAACCGAACATTTCTTTCCCTCGGTAAGACCTGTAGAGATGCAGGTCGAGCTTACGCCTAAAAGTATTTCCTCGGTATGGTCGACCATATCCATAACCTCTGTTTCCATAACCAGCCCGCACTCACAAACAAACTGTTTGCTTCCCGTCTGTGAGCAGGTTGGGGGAGTTACGACGATCCATTGGGAGCCTTCGTGACTGTGAGCCTCGGTTATAGCGGGGATGGTTTCTGTTTTGAGAACGGTTTGACATCTTGTGCACTCTGTGTGCTTTGCACCTTCGATGCCAATCTCTGCGTTCTTGTCGATGATCCAGTCGCCTTCGTTGTGCTCCAAAGCGGGGATTTCTTCTTGCTTGACGAGTACCGTTTTACAAACCGAGCATTTTTTGCCGCTTGTAAGGCCTGCTTCCGTGCAGGTCGCGGCTTTGCCTTCAATTATTTCTTCCGTGTGACTGATGGTGGCAATTTCCGTTTGCTCGACGAGCACTGCATTGCAGACAGAGCATTTTTTGCCGTCTGTGAGTCCCTTTTCGGAGCAGGTCGCGGCCTTGCCTGAAACGATCTCTTCCGTGTGTGCTGTGGTTGGGATCACGGCAGTCTCAAGAGATGCCTTGCAAAGAGCACATTCCTTGTGCTTTGCGCCCGCCTCGGAGCAGGTCGCACCTTTGTCAATTACCCATTCGGTAGATTCGTGCGAGCACTCTGCGGCGGTAGTCTCTGTTGAGCTTGACGTTTCATCTGCTGAGGTTGTTTCGTTGTTCGCGCCTGAATTTTTGTCGCAGGATGCTATCGCGAAAATCGCGAGAACAAGAACGCAAAGAAGTAAAATTGTGGTTGCGTACTGTTTGATGTTCTTCATTTTTACCTCCAAGATTGGTGGTGTGGTCGTTATTTACGGTGCTACGCTCTTATAATAGTAGCAAAGCTTGGTCCAGGAGTTCTTAACTCCACTCAAAGAGTATTTGTCCATAAGAGCCTGAAGGATCTTGCCGAGCTCCTCGTCAACGGGAACGCAGCCCTCAAGCTCGGGCGCGTCGCTCGAATAAGCGATCATTTTTTGGACGTAAGCGTTGATCTCGTCGGTGAGGTCTTCTCCCGCGCCGTGATATTTGCCTGCAAGAACTTCCTCGAGATGATAGATCGCTTCCCATTCTGCGTAGCTATCGCCCCAGAGATTCTTATAGTATTCACGGCAAGCGTTAACGTCGCCTCCGAGCTCCTCGAGCTTTGTCATAACCATCTGGTCGGTTTCGTTATAGGAGAAGTTGAAGGCGTCCATATCTATCATCTTAAGAATAGAATGGGAGAACAGTCCTGTCGAATATTTGAAATCGGCATAAACGACAGAGCCAAGAGAGCCGTCTGCGAGAAGCTCGTGATAATATCCGTCCTCGCCAAGAGCGACGTCGATTCCGCCTGCGATAGTCTGATTGAGCTGACCAGTGGTGCTTTCAATATAGGTGAAATATCCGGGGGAGGCGAGGTGGAAGTGCTCGTAGGTCTCCGCAAGATATTTTACCGTGAAGGTAAAGGTGCCTGCGGCATAAATGTCGTAGTATGCAATGTCGATGTAATAGGTCTTGCCTGCTTCGAGATAAATAATGATAGAAACGTTGGTCGTGTCTACCTCTTTGCCGTCGTAAGGACGGTCTACGACCGATGCCGTATGAATGAGCTCGCAATTTTCGTCGAATATCCAACCGTTTACCTCGTCGCTGCTCTGGGACTTGATGATATAAGCGCCCGATTTTTCGGGAACGAATTTATATTTGAGTCCGCGGGGCATGATCACACGACCGTCGTAAACTACGGTGTTAAATTTTTCCTCTGTGTCGGTAGAAAGAACTGTATCGAACGCAGCGAAGAAGGCAACACCCTTGACAGGGTCATCAAGCTGCTTGCCGTCGGTGCCGTATGCGTCGTAATACGAGCAAGCCTGGAGCCACTGATTCGGATTGCCCTGCTCAAAGCCGACAAGCTCGGCAGATCTTTCGAGCAGTCCCTTGAGCTCCTCGGTTACGGGACAATAGCCGTACAGCGTGCCGTTGATCGCGTAGTTGCAGTAGGTGACAAGCGCTTCATAGACGTCGCCCTCTGCATCCTTGAGGTTGCCGTTATAGCCGAGATCGTTGAGAGAGGTTTCGCTGAGCCGAGTTCCCGACATCAGATTTACAAGGAGAATAGGACCGTCTTCTGCGCCTACATGATAGTAACCATCTGTTGAATTATAAACAACTGTTACATATTTTTTGTATCCAAGACCGTTTGCATTGGGCTTTGTGGCCGCTTGACGGGGAATATAGGTAGCGCTGTCGATATCCTCAACCGCAACTGTGCGGAAGTTTCTCAGGTATACGCGGTCTTCTCCCGTGTCGGTGGTGCTGTCCTTAACGTATACGAAGGATACCTTGTAGGTTCCGTCTTCAACTGCAACGAAGGGATAGCAGGTCTGCCAATCTTCGCTGTTTCCCGAGATCTGATAAATATCCTTGCCGTCAACGAGGATATAGAGCGTGTCGACGCTCAGCTCCGTGTCGGCAAACCAGTCGATAGCCAATGCTTCTCCCGCCTTGAGCTCTACGGTTGCGTGGAGCGTTGCGAAGGAGCCGTCCTTATAGAAGTTGGAAGAATATACGCAGCTTTTGCCATCCTTCGTTCCAATCAGTAAGGGCCAGGAATATTTTGCGTCGGATGTTTCGGTTTCGGGAGAGTATATCGCACTGAATCCAGTTCCGTTGAGCGCGCTTCCGATCTCCTCGGAGGAGGGCATCTCTACGTTTGGAGTTTCGGTGGGGGTGAGCTCGTCTATTGACGTGAAGAGCTTTTGCTCGTAGTTATCCGAGGAGAAATGCTCGAAAACTGCAAGGAAGGGCTTTTCACTGGTCAGTCCGCCGACCTCGATAAGACAGATGGTTCCGTAGCGGTCGACAAGGATAGAGGTGGGATAACCCATAAGGTTGAACGCCGAGCCGAGCCTTGAATAATCCTTTGCCACGGGGAAGGTAAGACCCATTGCCGCTTTGAATTCCTTGACTGCGTTTTCATTGTCGCCGCCGTAGTTATTGAGAGCGATGATCTCAATATCATCCTTATACTTTTCGTATGCGGACTGCATATACGGGAATTCGTTTACGCAAGGGCCGCAGGATGAATACCAGAAGTTGATAAGCACGGCTTTCTTTTCTTTCAGAACCTCTGAAAGAGTAAAGGTTTCTCCGTCCGAAGTGGTGTAAGTAAAATCGCGAATGATATCGCCAAGCTCGTACTGAACGCCCGTGAGCTCGGAGTCGGAAATGACCGAGGACGTGAGAACGATATTCGCACAGTTGCCCGAGAAAGCGTATCTTTCTTCAACGATATATCCTTCGAGCATAGAGGTCGAAAGCTCTACGCTATAATTATTGGAAGGCTTGAGCGAGACGGTTCCTATGCCGTTTTCGTCGGTCTGACCGTAATCAACGAGGTCGTCTTCCTCGTATATATGGAAGGTCAGCCCCGAGATCGGGCGTCCGCCGATCGTTTTTACACTGATCGTGTATTCGGTTTTTGTGTTATCGGGGGGCGTGGGTGCTGTTGTGGTTTCTTCGGTCTTTTCGGTTGTTTGGGAGGTGGTTGTTCCACCTGTCTCATCATCGTTATGATCCGTGTTGCAACCGACCATTGCCGTGCCGATAGCCACCAGAATCATCAGCCACGTCAGGGCCATAGCGACAATTCGAATGCTCTTTTTCATAAAAGGCCTCCTAAAAATTCGATTTATTTGGGATTGGGATATAATCAAGTGACAATAAACATCCATTATTAATCATACCACGGATTCTGAAAAAAATCAATATAGAATTTGCAAAATTATTAATGTTGAATAAATTTTGTTATTTTTTGTGCTTTTATTGGCTCAATCTTTAAAAAAAGGCTTGCGATTTTGTGTAGTATGTGATATAATATAAATATCTATGTATATAATAGCAATTCGATTTGAAGAAACAGAATGAAAGGTAGAAAAATAATGGCGAACCGAAAAAAATGGGTTAGGATAGGAAGCTTGGCGGCTGTTATGCTGCTTGCGCTCACTATATTTTTCTCTACAGCTCTTGCTCCGATTCAGGAGGAGGCCGCGCAGGGAACCAACCCTATTATCCAGCTTACAAACAAGGATATTGACAAAAATCTTATTCAGTATCTCGACAGCTCCGTAATGTACAAGCTGCCTGCAACAGTTAAGGATACCGATGATATATCGATCATTATCCAGACAAAAGAGGATTCCTTGCTCGATGCTTACGAGGAAGGCGACAGAGCGCTTTCGTTTACGGAGTACGTATATTCCGACGAGGCAACCGAGGTTGAAGATAAGATCCTTGCGGAGAAGAGGGAAATATTGTCCCTTTTTGACGATAATGACATAAACTACACTCTCGGGGCCGACTATAAGGCGATCTTCGGCGGCTTTGAGGTAGTTATAAAGGCGGCGGATTTTGAGTCGCTTTGCGAGTCGGTCGGTGATCGGGCTAAGGTCATCGTTGGTGACGAGTATAAGACATGCGAAACACAGCTCGTTGAAAACAAGGTCAACGTTTACGACACGGGTATTTTTAACAGCTCTTCCTTCGGATACGACGGAACGGGTATGGTAATTGCGGTTCTTGACACGGGTCTGGACTACAATCATACTGCTTTCTCGGTGGGCAATTTCACCGCTGACAGAAGCAAGTTAGGTATGACCCTTTCCGACGTTGAGGGATTTATCTCCGATACGAAGGCAAGTAAGCTTCACAGCGGACTGACGGCTGCTGACGTATATCTCAACGAAAAGGTGCCTTTTGCGTTTGACTACGCAGATCACGATCCCGACGTATATCCCATGACTCCTTCTGCAAGCGAGCACGGTACGCACGTTGCGGGTGTTATTGCGGGTAAGGACGACGAGATCACGGGTGTTGCTCCCAATGCACAGCTCGCTATTATGAAGATCTTTTCGGACGTTGTATCGACCGCGCGTACGTCTTGGATACTGAGCGCACTTGAAGACTGCGTGGTTCTTGGCGTTGACGTTATCAATATGTCGATCGGTACGAGCTGCGGATTCAGCCGTGAGATGGATAAAGAGGCGATAAGCGGAGTTTACGACCGTATCCGCGAGACCGGTATCAGTATGGTAGTTGCGGCATCTAACAGCTTCAATTCTACGTACGGCTCGGAGAAGAACGGAAATCTCGGTCTTACCTCCAACCCCGATAGTGCGACGGTAGGTTCACCCTCTACATACGAAGGAGCGATGTCTGTTGCTTCTATCAGCGGAAAGAAAACTCCTTACATTCTGTTTAACGATAAGATCATATATTTCACCGAATCCACGGACCGTGTAGCCGAGGAAAAGAACTTTTATGATGATATTATGCCCGACGGCGTCAACGAAATGGAGATCGAGTACGTAACGATCCCCGGCGCGGGACGCTCGGCGGATTACAGCGGTCTTGACGTTACGGGCAAGATCGTGCTCGTTCGACGTGGATCTACAACGTTTGAGGAAAAGGCAAACGTGGCGCAGTCGAAGGGCGCGGCCGGTATCATCATTTACAACAACGTATCGGGTGATATAAAAATGAACGTGGGCGATGCCACTATCGGCGTTTGCTCTATAAGTCAGGATAACGGTGAGATGCTTGCCGCTACCGAAAGCGGAACGCTTAAGCTCAGCAGATCCCAGACCTCTGGTCCCTTTATGTCTGACTTCTCGTCTTGGGGACCGACTCCCGATCTTGGCATCAAGCCCGAGATCACGGCGCACGGCGGTATGATATATTCCGCAGTTCCCGGTCAGAGCTATGATCACCAGTCGGGAACCTCTATGGCGAGCCCTAACATCGCTGGTGTTACTGCTCTCATCAGACAGTACGTGATCGAGAACTTCCCCGAGATCGCAAACGATCCCGTGAAGGTGACCGCATTCGTTAACCAGCTTATGATGTCCACGGCGGACATAGTTTACAATACCAACGGACTGCCTTATGCGGTAAGAAAGCAGGGAGCAGGTCTTGCGAATCTTGACAATATCGCGAACACCGATGCCTACATCATTACCTTCAAGGACGGTAAAGAAATGGACAAGACCAAGCTTGAGCTTGGTGACGATCCGACCAAAACCGGTGTATACACTCTTTCGTTTGCAGTGAAAAACTTTGGAAGTTCGTCGCTTTCCTATGACGTTTCGGCATACGTTATGACAGAGGGCGTCAGCGATACGAAGACCAACCAAGGCGAGACCACTGTCGACGAGCAGGGATATCTGCTTGGCGGCGCGAAGGTGGAGATCACCTCGATCTCGGGCGCAACGCAGAACGGAATGAACATAACCGTTGCCGCGGGACAGACCGCACAGGTAACGGTCACGATCACATTGAGCGCGGAAGATAAGAAATATCTTGACGAGTCCTTTGAGAACGGTATGTACGTCGAGGGCTTCGTCGTTCTCGATGCGGCAGATGAAAGCGTCGTTGATCTCAGCGTTCCTTATCTTGCGTTCTACGGCGACTGGACCGTAGCTCCCATTTTTGACCTTGATTACTATGCAACTAACAAGGATGAGCTTGACGATTCGATCGATCTGCTCGACAAAACTCTTCCCGATGCGTACGCAACCCGTCCTATCGGAAGCGTGCAGGACGATTTCGTCAGCTATCTCGGCTCCTTCTATTTCGTTCAGGATCCCAGCACCACGCAGATCGCGGCTGACAGAAAATACGTTTCTCTTTCTAATCAGATAGGTTCGATCCACGAGCTCAGCAACGTTTGGGCAGGTCTGCTTCGAAACTGTGCAAGCATCGTTATAACGATCACCGATGATGCGACCGGTGAGGTCGTATTTGAGAAGGTCGAGACCGATATAAGAAAGTCGTACGGTGACGGCGGCTCTATATATCCCGCCGACGTTGAGATCGGATTTGATGCTTACGAGGAAAACCTCAAAAACAACACGACTTACACGGTAAAGCTTCAGGCATATCTTGATTACGGTGACGGCGGAGCCGATACCAACCTAAGCAATACCTTTGAATTCCCGCTGACAGCCGATTTTGAGGCGCCTGCGGTTACGGACTGTGAGTTCTACACCGAGTACGACCGCACAGCCGAAAAGACCCGTCTGTTTGCCAAGGTAGCGGTTTACGATAACCACTACGCGATGGCTCTCCAGGTAGGATACGTCAGACTTGATTCTGCCGGAACCGGCTATATGCTCGAGACCTTCGATCAGTATCTGACTCCCATCTATTCGGAGAAAAATTCAACCTCTTACGTTGTTTACGAATTGACCGATTATATCGACGATATCAAGAAGAATGCGGTCAACGCGAACAGCTTTACTGTAGCGACCTACGACTATGCACTCAATACGGCGACCTACGAGATCGCGCTCCCCGATGATTTCGATTCGTTCTATTTTGAGGAGGAGTCGCTGACTCTCAGTCCCAATCAGGTCTACACCCTGACTCCCATGGCTTACCCCGGAACCGAGTGGACCGAGCTTCTTCAGTACGTTTCGACTAATACCAAGGTTGCGCATATCGTTAACAACAAGATCGTAACCGACGCTCCCGGTCAGACAGTGATCATCGCCAAGGATCCCAAAACGAACAAGCAGGTC
>JAZSGD010000260.1:0-1668 GCA_045532555.1 Eubacteriales bacterium
TGGTGATAAAATCCAAGCCACAGTTGGAAAAGTCCATAGAATGCGTTCCACGCAAGTGAGCCGTAAAGCGATACGTTTACGCGCAGGCGTGTATCGTCCTGCCAACGTCTTGCATATTTGTTTTCATTTTTGAATGTTTTAAAAAATTTGATAAGTGTTGGAATCTTAAAGCACCAAATCGTTAGGGTATAAGTGGCAAGAACGTAGGAAATGTACGCTATTACTGACTCCGTTCCGACAAACACCATTGAGCCGACGAGCAGAACGGTGGCAATGGGAATGAGAATGATCATAATCGCGATATGCGGAAACAGCAAAGCTTTACCGAGTTTCTTCCAATCCATCATGAACCCTCCTGATCTTAACGGTAAAGGTTGTACCAATACCGATCGCACTTTCCACACCAATCTCGCCCTGCAGAATGTCAACCACTCGTTTTACCAAAGGTAGCCCGAGTCCGTTGCCCTGTGTTGCATGCGAGGTGTCGCCTTGATAGAATTTCTCAAAGATGTGCGCGCCAACCTCGGCACTCATTCCGCAACCCGTGTCGGTGACTTTTACGGTAGCGTATTCTTCGTCTGCCGTAAGCGTAAGCGTTACCTTACCACATTCATCGGTAAACTTGAATGCGTTGGAGAACAGATTGTTCCATACGATCAACAGAAGCTCTGCATCGGCGGAAACAAGCACGTTCTCAGCAATATCGGTTTCAATGTCAATATTCTTTCTTTCCCACGTGCTTTCATATTGAAGCAGACTTTCACAAAGCTGTTCTCCAAGATCGAAAGTGATAGGATTTGGATATATCTGTTGGTTTTCAAGGCGATTGAGCTTGAGAACATTCGTCATCATATCGGCAAGGCGGCGCGACGCATCGGTAATCGCCTTGGCATATTCTATCCGCTTTTCTTCGGGCAGGTCGGGAGTCTGCAAAAGCGTTCCGTAGTTCTGCATGACCGCAAGAGGCGTTTTCATTTCGTGAGACACATTGGCAATGAAATCCGCGCGAAGCGTTTCCACTCCCGAAAGCTCCTCTGCCATCTTGTTGATACACTCGATAATATCGTTGAAATGGTCATCGGTTGCAAACTTTGCTACGTGGGAGATACGAACGCTGAAATCGCCCTCGATCATTTTTTGTGTAGCTTCGATAATCTTCGTGACGGGGCGTTCTACCGTGAACTTACGGCGAACATAATCAACTACCGCCATACCGATACTCAAAAGTATCACGTTGAGCATTGTGATTTTTGCCGCGACCGTGATTTCTTCCCGTGTAAATTCTCGACCGATAGAACCCTGTAATATTGAAATGAACAACATAATGCAACAGGTAGTGACGAATGCAGCAAGCATAAAGAAGATGAAAAAATTGCTGAATGTGCTAAGTATCTTTTTCGTCGTATCGCCTTTTCTCATTTGATCACCGCCTTGTATCCAAGCCCGTGAACGGTCTGAATCTCAAAGGAGTCGCACTCCGAGAGCTTTGCGCGGAGCTTTGTCATATACACGTCAACCGTTCTTGTGCTTGTCTGCGTATCCACATCCCAAAACTCATCCATCAGCTGTGTGCGCGTGAAGGTCTTTTTGGGATAGGAGAGGAGCTTATAAAGAAGGTCGAACTCGCGCGCCGTCAGGGCGATCTCCTCGCCCGAGAGCGTTGCCGTG
>JAZSGD010000280.1:0-3019 GCA_045532555.1 Eubacteriales bacterium
CACGGCATTCCAATTTTTTTCAATTTTGGAAATATAGCCTTGCCACCGCGCACCGAAGACCTCCATAGACTTGTTGGTCAGCGAGTCGGTTGACAAATGCAGGTCGGATAAAACGAAAATAGACATCTGTTACCTCAAAAAAGCTTGGATAATTTGCTCCGACGGTGGACATAATAATACCGTCGGTATGAAAATACCGAGATTCAACCCTCGGTCGCGTTTGCGAGCGAAGGGAGCTTGTAAAAAATTTGAAAGGATCAAATCATGATGAACGAATCCTCTAAGTGCGATAAGCACATCAAGGGCATCAACTGCTCTGTAAAGAATTGCGTATATCACGACGGCGAGTGCTATTGCACCGCTGAAAACATCCACGTAGGACCCCATCACGCAGAGAAGAGCGCAGATACGGTTTGCGCAACCTTCAAGCCTGAGTGTTCAAACGGTGGCTGTAGCATAAAGTAAACAAGCGGATAGATCCGTGGGGCGAGCTTGCTCGCCCCTTTTTTATTTAACAACGTATTTCTTGACCGCGTCAAGCATGTCGCAGGCATCAATGACCTCGGCAAATCTTACCTCGCGCTCTGCAAGACCGCGCAAGGGGTAGGTGATCTCGGTATTTGAGTAATCCGAGAGCATATCGAGCGCGTCCATATCGTCCTCGGGCTTTTCCATGCCGAGAGATTTGCAAACGTCCGCCGCGAATTTGTAAGGACTTGCCGTCGAAGCGACGACCATAGGAGTGGTGTCGTTGCTTTCGGCAATATATTTTTCAGCCGCACAGAGCGCGACCGCCGTGTGAGTGTCGGCAAGATAACCGTTCTCGTCGTAGTATTTTTTGATGGTAGCTGAGGTTTCGGACTCATCTGTATAGTAGCCGCAGAAGCTCTCGTCGATCTTCGCCTTCACGTCGCCGCTGACCTCGTAAACGCCCGTAGCCGCAAGGGAATCCATATATTCCGCGGTCTTTTCCTTGCCTGCCGTGAAGCAGAGAAGACGCTCGAGATTGGAGGAAATAAGAATATCCATCGAGGGCGACATAGTGCAGTGGAAATCGCGGTTGCGATCGTATCTGCCCGTGCGGAGAAAATCGGTGAGTATGTTGTTCTGATTGGACGCGCAAACGAGCTTGCCAAGAGGCAGACCCATAAGCTTAGCAAGATAAGCGGCAAAGATGTTGCCGAAGTTACCCGTCGGAACGCATACGTTTATCTTGTCACCGAGAGAGATATCTCCCTTTGAGAGCAGATCGCAGTAAGCCGAAACGTAGTACACGATCTGAGGCGCGAGACGTCCCCAGTTTATAGAGTTTGCGCTTGAGAAGAAGTGACCGTTACCGTCAAGATAGCTTACGGCATCTGCATCGGAAAAGATCTTTTTAACGCCACTCTGCGCGTCGTCAAAGTTGCCGCGGATCGCGGTGACGTTTACGTTTGAGCCGGTCTGCGTTGCCATCTGCATCTTCTGTACGCGGCTGACACCGTCGACGGGATAGAATACCATCATTCGGATACCGTCGATGTCCTTGTATCCTTCAAGCGCCGCCTTGCCCGTGTCACCTGAGGTCGCAACGAGAATGAGGGCAGTGCGCTTCTCACCCGTCTTGACAAGAGCGCGCGAGAGAAGGCGAGGCATGATCTGAAGCGCCATATCCTTGAATGCCGCCGTTGGTCCGTGCCACAGCTCAAGCGAATATATGCCGTCCTTTGCTTTTACTACGGGAGCAGCTCCGCCGGGGAAGGAGGACTCACAGTAAGCCGCCTTGCAGTCGGAAAGAAGCTCGTCGTAGGTGTAATCGGTGAGAAATTTTGCAAGGATCTTCGCGGCTCTCTCGGGATAAGAATCAGCGCAGAGCGCCTTGATCTCGTCGAGAGTGAGAGTGGGGATAGACTCGGGGATGAAAAGTCCGCCGTCGAGTGCGAGTCCTTGCTTGATGATCTGTGCGGAGGAGAGGCTCTCGCCCGATCTTCCGCGTGTGCTTTGGTAGTTCATAGCTTTGCGTCCTTTATAAAAGTAGAGTTAAAAATTTCTTTTTATGAATTCAAAATTGTTTTTCCAGAATATCTTTTCGATCAGACGGTCAGAGTATCCGCGAGACGACATAGCCTCGGCGATTCTTTCGAGATCTCCCACACCGCCAAATCCCTCTGGCAGATCGGTGCCGTCAAGGTCACAGCCAAGACCGAGAATATTTTCCGCACCGCGCTCAAGATATCCGTCAATATGCCGCATAACGTCGTCGACCGTGCATTTGTCGTATACCAGCTCGTCCTTGTTGGAGTGATCGGCATTAAGAGTGCCGCTGAGGATCATATTTTTGATATGCCACGGGCAGAGATTAATGCCCACCGTGCCGCCAAGCTCGATGATAGCATTGATGTGTCTGTCGCGCAGGTTTCTTGTGTGCGGAAAAACGCCGTAGCAATCCGAATGTGAGGCGATAAATGGCTTTTTATATTCGTAAGCAAGCTCGCAGACCTCATCCGTGACCTGCTCGTTCGAGTGCGACACGTCTGGAACGATGCCAAGCTCAAAGCAGCGCCTGACCACAGCCTTGCCAAAGTCGGTAAGACCGCCGAGAACGTCGTGCGAAGCGCCGATACAGGTCTCTCCGCCCCAGAGCAGAGTCAGATATTTGACTCCGCGATCGTTAAGCTCGTCGAGCCTCTCGATCTTACCGCCGAGGATTCGAGCATCCTCAACGGCAAGAAAAGCCGCACGCTTGCCCTGATCCCATGCGGATACCATCTGCTCAAAGCTTCTGACAAGAGCAATCTTGTCGGAGTTTTTTTCGATCTCGCAAAAAAGATTGTCGCTGATCCTGATAAAATCCTCAAAGCATTCGTCGTCAGAGCGCCGTCTGTTCGCCCAGACAGCGAAGAATTGAGTATAATTTTCATATTTCGCCGCACCGCCAAGGCTTACGTGACAAGAGTTTTTGTCAAGTCCCTCGCTTTTGTGGTAAAGCTCGAAGGCGGTGTCGCAGTGTGTGTCGATTAAAGATAATTTCATAGCCTTA
>JAZSGD010000316.1:0-2353 GCA_045532555.1 Eubacteriales bacterium
ATGAAAAAATTATTGGCACTACTTCTTGTAGGTATGATGATCTTCTCTCTCGCAGCTTGCGGTGAGAGCAAAACAACCGATTCCGACAAGGACAGCTCTACCGCCTCCCGTTCTGACGACGGCTCCGTTAATCGTGATGAAAACAGCACCGACAATGGCGGCAACGAAGACGATAGCGATGTTGGTTCAAAAGAAGCTTGTGTGTTATGCTTTGATATTGAGGGCAGCGACCGAAAGTGCGACGACTGCGGCAATTGGGTGTATCCCGACGGAGAGGTATGGACACAGGAAGTTCCCGCAAATCTGAGAGTAGTCGTTAATGACAGTAAATTATTCTATTACGTCGTGGAAAAGATCGGCGAGGAATTTTACGTTCAGATGTGGTCGAACAAGGAGTCCATGGATAAGGGTGAGACTCCAAACGAGGGTTTTGTAAGACTAAACAAAAGCTTCGGCAGATATAAAGATAATGCCAATAATCCCGACTGGACAGAGAATGTATATCAAATAGAATATGCAGACGTGTACGAGCTTTTTGCAGTTGAAGTGCTGACATGCCTCAGCGGTATAACCATTAGCAGTATGGTCGATGAGTGCAAGGACGTGGCTTCTTCGGGCACCGAAACGATTGCCGGCAAGGAATGTGTTGTAAAAGAATACGACGGTCTTTTCGGAACGAAATACAAGGTATGGTTTTGGAACAATATGCCTTTGAAACAAATGTATAAGGATCAGGGCATGGACGAATATGAGGTTTTGTTTGAAATTCACGAGTGGGACGACACGATAACTGCCTTTTCGACAAATGTACCGGAGTAAAAAAGGAGGAAAACGATATGAAAAAATTATTGGCGATTTTACTTGCGGCAATGATGCTGCTTACTCTTGCCGCTTGCGGTAGCAACCAAGAAGATGAATCCGACAACAGCAAAACTCAATCGGGCAAAAACGGAAATTCATCTGCTATTCTCGATGAAAGCGTAAATTGGAGCGACGTTGAATCTGCTCTTGACATCCTCGAAAGTCTTAAACCCGAGGGCTGGGATGAAAATAATTACAATTTATATATTTATGATGTATATGACAGCGATGCGCTTCCCGATTGTATTCCCGAGCAAATCGACGGCACTCTTGCTGCTATGACAAGCATCAAGGATTACAAGCACGACGTTTTAAATCAGGATTACTGTGTGGGACCTGTTTGTTATGAAAGCTACGAGGATTACCGTGAATACAACGTTAGCTTTTATGCCAAGAACGAACATTTAGAAGCTTTTATTTCCGAGTTGGAATCAAACGGTATGAAGGGCTATATGGAGGGCGAAGACGAAGCGTTTGGTTCGGGCGATTGGTGGGAAGGATGTTACAGCGACGGCGAATGGCTGATAAGTCTTTTCTATAACACCAACGATGATAAAGACGGCGAATATGACGGTTGTCTTACAGTTACCGCTACCGATGATCTTTATGATCTGCCCCGATCTATCGCAGGTATTCCTCTTCCTCAGTTCGGCGTTGTTACCTTTGACTACAGTGCCTATTATACTATTCAGGATTTCACAAACGGTTACGAGGACGTGGATTTCGATATAGAAAACGATAGCTTTCCTGCCGAATATTATGCCGCATGGGTGGATTATTATTGCGTAACCCGTGATGATGCTGTTGATTACGTAAAGGTTCTCGAGGACAACGGCTGGGAAATCGAATCTACTTATAGCGACGAAGAAGATTATTATTGCATAATTTTGAAAAAAGACCAAGTTTATTCTATCGTAAAATACGAAGAATACGAGGGCGCTTATATGCTTGTAGGCTTTTCCGATATGATAGAAAACCTTACCTGGTAATAAACGGTTAATAAAACGGAGGTTTTATTATGAAAAAGCTTTTAAGCATGATTCTTTCAATCCTTATGATTATACCCTTATGCATTTCAGGCGTTTCGGCGGAGGAAAACGACATATCGAAATTTGAACTGCCCGCTCCCAAAGCACCCAACTATTTCGTCTATACCGACGGCAACGCAAGTGAAGGACACCACGACCATTTGCGAATGTTCATGGTAGCCGATCCGGAGGTGGCGCTTCTTGCGGCAGAGCACGACCGTGACGGCGATGCCTTCCGCGAAAAATACGGTCTTTGGTCATTTGAGATCTGTATGCAGTACGACGTATCGCTGGATGACGAAGAGCATTGGCAGCACAACTCCCAATGGGACACCAACTACTACACAGGCGGTTATGCGGATGGCTATCCCTATGTATGCCTCCGCTCCGAAATGATGGAGGATTTCGAGTTCTTTTGGCTGACCTATTACGAGGGCGAGGACTCCAGCACATATGCTCCCTTC
>JAZSGD010000094.1:0-2413 GCA_045532555.1 Eubacteriales bacterium
ATTCTGATAGGACCTGCACCGAGAACCACGATCTTCTTTTTGTTCGTCAGAATCGAAGCGTTCTCTCCCGTGTAAGAGGAGTAGAAATAAGGGATGTACGCGCCCGTGTGGCAGGTGTCAACCATACGGAATACGGGGAAAAGCTTGTTTTCGCGTCTGAACTTGAATACGTCAAGCTCAGAGCAGCCCCAAAGCTTTGCGATGTACTTGTCTCCAAATCCCATCTTCTTTGCCGCCTTGAGCGTCTCAAGATCGAATGCCTTGCTGGCAAGCACCTTCTCCATCTCGACGATGTTCTTCATCGCATCAAGGAAGTAAGCCGTGATCTTCGTGATCTCGTGGATCTCGTCAACACTCACACCGCGGCGGAAAAGCTCCGCAATAGCAAAAATGTTGTCGTCGCGGAATTCAGAAACGTATGCCTTGAGAGCATCGCTCTCCATACCGTCAAACTTCTGGTGATAAAGGTGATGAACACCGGTCTCGAGAGAACGGATACCCTTGAGCAAGCACTCCTCAAGATTCGAGCCGATACCCATGATCTCACCCGTCGCCTTCATCTGTGTTCCGAGCAAATTGGAAGCGTGGGTAAACTTATCAAAGGGGAATCTGGGCAGCTTTGCGATAACGTAGTCAAGCTGTGGCTCAAATGCCGCGTTGGTATTTGCGATCTTGATATCCTCAAGCGCCATACCGACCGCGATCTTTGCGGTCACGCGCGCGATAGGATAGCCCGATGCCTTGGATGCAAGCGCGGAGGAACGCGAAACGCGAGGATTGACCTCGATCAGATAGTATTCGCTCGAATCGGGATTGAGCGCAAACTGTACGTTACAGCCGCCCTCGATCTTAAGCTCACGAATGATCTTGATAGCCGAATCGTTGAGCATCTTCTTGTCGTGCTCGGAAAGAGTCATAATAGGAGCAACGACGAGCGAGTCACCGGTGTGAACACCAACGGGGTCGATATTTTCCATGCCACAGATGGTTATAGCGTGATCGTTCGAGTCGCGCATAACCTCAAACTCGATCTCCTTGTATCCCTTCACGCTCTTCTCGATAAGCACCTGATGAACGGGCGAGAGCTTGAACGCGTTGAGACCGACCTCGACAAGCTCCTCCTCGTTGTAAGCAAATCCGCCGCCCGTGCCGCCGAGAGTAAACGCGGGACGAAGAACAACGGGATATCCGATCCTTGCAGCTGCTTCCTTCGCCTCTTCAAGATCGTACGTGATCTCGGAAGGAATAGTGGGCTCACCGATCGACTGACAAAGCTCCTTGAACAGCTCTCTATCCTCGGCTCTCTCAATACTCTCGCTCGACGTACCGAGAAGCTCGGTGTGACACTCCTTAAGAATACCCTTCTTCTCAAGCTGCATAGCAAGATTAAGTCCGGTCTGTCCACCAATTCCGGGAACGATAGCGTCAGGTCTCTCGTAACGAAGGATCTTCGCAATATATTCAAGCGTCAAGGGCTCCATATATACCTTGTCCGCAATAGTAGTATCGGTCATGATCGTCGCAGGATTGGAGTTAACGAGAACTACCTCGTAGCCCTCCTCCTTGAGCGCAAGACAAGCCTGCGTACCTGCATAGTCAAACTCTGCCGCCTGACCGATAACAATAGGTCCCGAACCAATGATCAAAATCTTCTTCAAATCTGTTCTCTTTGCCATATTTATCTCCATTCCGTCACTTGATCATCTGCAACAAGTGACTATATTATTCGATTTCCTCCTACTTTTCTTGAAAGAAAAGTAGGCAAAAGAACTTTCATAAGGATAGTTGTTAAGTTCTCCATTTCATAATTGCAAATGGGTTAGTGCCATATATTTAAGCTTCTCATAGGATAGCCGTTGTTTTCTCCATCTCACGATTGAAGATGGGTTAGTTGCATTTCCCAATTTTATATTTAAAATTTGTAAGCTTTTCCGTTATACAGCGTACCGTAGCATTTTCCAAACACGAGGGTGTTCTCGAACGGTGTAGCCTTGCCCTTCGATATAAACTCCGCAGGATCGACCGTGAATTCCTCATCAAGTCTCCACACAGAAAGACCGTCTCCGATCGGCAGACCGAATCTTTCTCGCGGGTTGTATACCAAAAGCTCAACAAGCTTCTCAAGCGATATCACGCTATTTTTCACCATGTAAGTGTACATCAGAGGGAACGCCGTCTCAATACCAACGATTCCAAACGCACTCTTTTCAAGCCCCCTGCCCTTTTCCTCCGCCGTGTGGGGCGCGTGGTCTGTGGCTATCATATCTACAGTACCGTCGAGAAGCCCTTCGAGAAGCGCATCTCTATCCTCTGCGGAGCGGATGGGCGGGTTCATTTTGAATCTGCCGTCCTCCTGCAGGTCCATATCCGTCATCGTAAGGTAGTGCGGGCCAGTTTCACACGTAACGTCAAG
>JAZSGD010000020.1:0-1630 GCA_045532555.1 Eubacteriales bacterium
GTTTCCGACGAGCTTTGCCGTCAGCATCAATTATCTATCATCGAGAATCCTATGCCGAAGAAAGTACCGAGGCAGGCATGGATTGCAGAAAAGCAAGGCAAGGTTACTCACGCTTCTATCCTGCGTCATGATATCGACCGCGCGATACGAAGCAATATCAGCTTCAAGTATTTCCTGCAAGCCTTGGAATATCTTGGCTATGTTGTTGTTCGAGACAGCAAGTATAAGCATATCTCGCTCATCACCGAGGGTTGGAGCAAGCCCGTACGCATTGACAGCTTGGGAGCGAATTATACCCTTGAAGCCATCGAGCAGAGAATCCGAGATAATCTCCACAAAGAGCCTGTACCGCATATCCGCAAACCACAACGGCGTGTGGCGTGTGAGCTTGAAAAGCAGATGAAGGCACTCGAGCGGTATTCCACCATCGAGATACTGTTTATGATCTTCTTTGAACTAATGGGGATTCCGTATGATGATCCGTTTACCAAGGAACAAAGGATGCCACCGAAATATGAAATTGCATCACCGTATTTTGCGCAAGAGGCAATTAACAATGACCGATACTGCCGCGAGATCCGCCTCATGAGCTGGTACGACCTTCACACAACCGAGGACATGACCGCATTCCGTGACAAGCGCAAAGCGGAATTGCAAAGCTTGGAGCGCGAGAGAAAGGCTGTTGACAATCGCAGACGCCGCCTTACCGATCCCGATGAGAAACAGAAAAACAGCGCCGAGCGAAGCGCGATCACAAAGAAAATGACGAACGTCCGCAGGGAGATGAACCTTGCGGACGATATTTTATCCGATTCAATAAGACTTGCCAAAGCCATAGCCGCCGAAAAGGCTTGCGAGGAAAGTCTTGTGCCGGATAGAACCAAACAAAAACACAAAGAACTGGAGAGATAACATGTATAAGAAATTAAAAGAACAAATCACCGAAACAACGCAGTATTATCTGCTACGCAACGTACACCCGAGAACAGAACAGCCTTTCCAAGTCCGCGACGATGAGGAAATGCAGGAGCTTGTAGAAAGCATCCGAATGAACGGCGTTCTAAATCCGCTTATTGTAACACCACGGCGCGGAGGTTATGAGATCGTGTCGGGACACCGCCGCTATGCCGCTTGTCAGAAGCTTGGTGTGGAGACCATTCCCGTTATCGTCCGTGACCTTGACCCCGATGAAGCAACACTTTGTATGATCGATTCCAATTTGCACAGAGAGCATTTATTGCCCTCGGAGAAAGCCTACGCTTACAAGGCAAAGATGGAGGTGCTGAACCGCCAAGGTCAGCGATACGGACAAACCTCGTCGCAACCTGCGACAAAGTGGGATGCCGCCACCGAGATCGGCAAGGCGACAAACGAGAGTCGTGATCAAGTATTCCGCTATATCCGCTTGACTAATCTTATCAAGCCGCTGATGGATATTGTGGATAGCGGACGAATCGCATTCACCCCCGCCGTAGAGCTTTCCTACCTGCCGCATGAGTTGCAGGATAAGGTCGTGGAGATCTTTGAGAGAGACGAAGCCACGCCGTCCTACGCGCAGACGGTGAGATTTAGAAGGCTACTCGGCGAGGGAAAGCTGACGGCAGATACCATCGAGGATATTATGGCAAAG
>JAZSGD010000209.1:0-1509 GCA_045532555.1 Eubacteriales bacterium
GCAGCCTTGAGCGCCGCGCGATAGTCAAAGTGGATATCCGCCACTATAGGTGTGCGGATTCCCGTTTCCTTGATTATCCTTACTGTTTCTGCCGCCTCGGCATCGGGGACGGTTATACGGACGATATCGCAGCCTGCAGATGCGAGCCTTTTGATCTGCTCGAGGGTGGCTATAGTGTCCTTTGTATCGGTGTTAGTCATCGACTGAATAGCTATCTTATTATCTGCGCCTATTTTGACGTTCCCGACCGTGATTTCTCTTGTTTTTCGTCTTATATCGTTATAGATCATTTCTTAATCCTTCGTTTAAATGAAAAGAGTGAAAATATCCTTGAAGGTGATAAATATCATCAATGCAAAAAGGATGAGTATGCCAACCGTGTTGACCATCTGCTCAACCTCTTTTTTAACGGGCTTTCTCGTTATCGCTTCGATAAGCAAAAATACGATCCTGCCGCCGTCCAGAGCGGGAACGGGCAGAAGATTAAATACTCCAAGATTCATAGAAATGAGCGTGAATAGATAAAGCAAGGAGGATATTCCGTTTTTGGTTGCCTGCCCCACAGCGCCCGCCATTCCCACGGGACCCGATACTGCTTCAGCGCCGTAACGTCCTGTTAATAGGTCCTTCAAGCTGTCAGTAATAATCTTTATCGTTGAAAACGACCTGAATACAGCGTGCTTCATTATCGATCCAAAGTTTGCCTTTTCTCCGTAGATTGTAAAGTCATACGCGCCAAACGTTGCCCCTGCGGAGGTCTCGGTCGGAAAAACGACGTCTTCGAGGGTGATCCTTTCTCCGTTACGTATTACGACAATATCGATCGGCTCGTAGCCGCTGTTCATTATTTCATATACAAGCTCGTTTCCTGTGTGAATGCTTACTCCGTCTACCTTGATAACCGTATCTCCAACCATTAAGGGAGAGTCACATTTGTTCGACAAGGAATTTTCCTGAAATCCCGCTATAGTGTTGGAGGCGAGATATCCGTTTTGCGCGCTTTCTATTCCTACGAGCGAGAACATACAAAGAATTCCAAGCAGAATATTCATTATTGGTCCTGCTATGGTGATAAGAAATCTTTGCCAAACCGATTTATTACAGAACGCGTTGACGTCTGTTGAAGCGTCGTCCTCTCCTGCCATACTGACGTATCCGCCTATGGGCAGAGCTCTTACGCTGAAAATTGTTTTCTCATTTTCTGTAGAAGTATTATCATCAAGAGCTTCCGTATTGAGCGAAGGATCTTCTGCGTCGGATGAATGGAAGGAGTTTGCTATTTCGGTTTCTTCGTTTTTATTTCTTTTCTTTTTTGTTGTGAAGATCGCAGGACCCATTCCTATTGAAAATTCCAATACTGTCACCCGAAAAAGCTTGGCAAAAAGAAAGTGACCAAGCTCGTGAATGACTACCATTATGCTGAGCAACACCAGCGTCAGCAACAAATACAAAATAGTGTCCATAAAATCTCCGTTTAAAGTTAATTGCGTTTTGAAATAAGAGCCGTTG
>JAZSGD010000346.1:0-5782 GCA_045532555.1 Eubacteriales bacterium
GCTGGAGACCGTGTTTGAAAAGATCGGCACACCCTATACCTACGAGCAGTTTGCAGACAGACTTGACCGCGCAAAGTTCTGGCTTGAGCAGTGCGCGCCCGAGCAGGTCAATAAGCTCCGCAACACTCGTAACTTTGAGATCTGGAATGAACTTGACGATAAAGAAAAGCAGGCGATCGCAGCTCTCCACGAGTATATCGCAAACGGAAGCTACACGCTTGATGATCTCAACACCGAGCTTTACGCGATTCCCAAAAAGATATATCCCGAGATCACCGATCAGAAGGAGCTCAAGGCAATTCAGGGCAAGTTCTTCAAGACGGTATATAAGCTTCTTATCAATAAGGAGCAGGGCCCCCGCCTCTATCTCTTCCTCTACGCTATCGAAAAGGAAAGATTCGTCGGTCTGCTCGACTTCTCCTATGCTGAGACCGATGAGGAAAAGAAACGCAATGCCGAAGCCGAGGCTGCAGCTAACCCCGTAGTCGAAGAAAAGACCTACGGCGAGCCCGATCCCGTCGAGCCTATTAAGGAAGAAAAGGTCAAGATGGACGACTTTGCAAAGCTCGACCTCCGCGTATGTAAGATCGTAAAGTGCCAGGAGATCAGAAAGTCTCACTCTTGCTATAAGCTCACTCTCTTCGACGGCATCGATGAAAGAGTTATAGTTTCGAGCATCAAACACGATTACACTCCCGAAGAGCTCGTCGGCAAGAAGATCATAGTTATCGCAAACCTCGAGCCAGCAAGAATCACGGGTGTAACGAGTAACGGTATGCTGCTTGCGGCAAGCAATAATGCCTGCGGATGTAAGGTCATCTTTGTTGACGATATGGTTCCCGAGGGAACGCAGATACACTGATAAAAAAGAACGACTCGCATTTTGCGAGTCGTCCTTTTTCATATATCAGAAATTCGCCTCAGCCATTTCCCGCGCCTTCTCCGCCACGCGATTGATCTCCTCGGGATCAACAAACGTAGGCACAGCGCGCTTCACAGCCTCTTTTATCAAGGGCGAGGCGATCGAATTTTTGGATTCTTCAAGCGCTACCTTGAGGTCGTCCATCTTCTTGGCAATTGCTAGACGGTCAAAGGGCTCGTCCTTCTCAATAAATATCAGATCGTTTTCGGTCTTGTCCAGCGACTCCGTCTTCATAAGAAGCTCCTCGTAAAGCTTTTCTCCGGGACGCAGACCAATCTCCCTGATCTCAATGTCCTTGTTGAGCTCGAGACCGGAAAGACGTATCATGTTAATAGCAAGATCATATATTCTTATAGGCTTACCCATGTCAAGCACAAAAAGCTCGCCGCTCTTTGCCATCGCCCCCGCCTCCATAACGAGCTGGCTTGCCTCGGGGATCGTCATAAAATAGCGGACAATACGCCTGTCGGTGATTGTTACGGGGCCTCCCTGCGCTATCTGCTGCTTAAACAGGGGAATTACCGAGCCGTTAGAACCGAGTACGTTACCGAATCGAACCGCCGCAAAGGAGGTCTGACTGTCCGTGCGGCTCTGAACGATCATTTCACACATTCTCTTGGACGCGCCCATAATGTTCGTGGGATTGACCGCTTTGTCGGTAGAGATCAGAATAAACTTCTCTGCTCCGTGCTTTTCAGCCATATCGGCAGTATTGTATGTACCAAAAATATTGTTTTTGATCGCCTCGCAGCCACTGTGCTCCATAAGCGGAACGTGCTTGTGCGCGGCAGCGTGGAAAACCACCTGAGGTTTGTAATGATTGAAAATACAGTCAAGACGCTCGCGGTCTCTCACCGACGCGATCTCAACCGAAAGCTTCAGATCCTTGCCGTAGCTGCGAATAAGCTCCTGCTGTATGTCGTAAGCGTTATTCTCATATATATCCAGAATTATTAGATGTGCGGGCGAACACTTGGCGATCTGTCTGCAAAGCTCACTTCCGATAGATCCGCCGCCACCCGTGATAAGAACGACCTTGTCCGAATAATAGCTTACTGTCTCGGAATCGTTGACCGATAATGTCTTTCGGAAGAGCAAATCCTCGATCTCAAAGTTACGTATGTTGCCCTTGACAACGTTTCCACTCTGACCAACCGAAAAGTCAGTCACGGGAACGTCGTAAAGCTTAAGCTTGCAGGTGGTGCGGCTGTAAAAATCAAACAACTGAGTCGCGGTATGATTGCTGATGTCCGAAATGGCAATAAAGAGCTCTTTGATTTCGTTTTTCTCGATCACCTGAAAGATTGACTCGCTCTCAGCGTACACCATCAAGCCCGCAATCTTGTTCCCTGCTTTTTCGGGATTCTTGTCGATAAAGAACAATGGCTCGTAGAGTGATTGCGGATTAGACAACAGCTCGTTTGCAAGACACGCTCCGATCTGTCCCGCGCCGATTATCGCGATGTTGATTTTTTCTCTCTCGTCTACGCTTCGATGATGCCTAATTTTGTAGATCAATCTGTATGAAAATCTCGAGAAAAGCGCGATCAACAGGTTCAATGACGCGACTATAAGGAAAAACCAGGCACCCTCGTAAAGCTTGCTGATCCAGGAGAACAGGCAAGCTGCCAAAGCGCCGATAATATCCGAGATCATCAGCTTGAAATGATTGAATGTTCTGGTATAACGAAGAATGCTGTTATATATTCCGAAAGCAAGTCTTACGACGAGAACAAACAGCAAAAGAATAACCGAGTTTGCAAAAAAGTTCGTGGTTGTATAGGAAATATAGGGTTCAAAAAGAAGATTGGCAACAAAATAACCAATCGATACTAAAGCGAAGCAGCTGACGTCAAAAAGCAAAAGCATTAAGCGCCGAGCCTTGCTCGCAAGAAAAGATTTGAGATTCATCATCTGTCCTCCCTAAAATACTACAGTTTAATTATACCACAACGCTCAGAAAAAGTCAAAGGTTTTTACAAACAAAAAAACAAAAGAGACAGCAGATGTTGTTAATCTCATATTTCGTCTTTGATATATCACTTTTCTTTTTGGTTTTATCTGTTGTTGAAAAAATTAAGAACGCCCTTGTTATAAGCAACATACAAATATTAATTAATAGAACATAATTTTTCGGCAAAATAAATATTTTTTAACGAAATTATGTCTTTTGTGTTGACATTTGTCACAATTTGTGTTATTATGGTATATACATCCATATTAACCAATGTATGCACGTGCGCATATCAACGGATTTCTATGTTCCGTGTCAAATTGCCATATATGAGCGATGCCCATCTGTGGCGATTTTTATAAGACAATAAACGAGTATTGAGTCAATGAGGAGAATGATATGTTAAACTTGAACTGTTTAAGCTGCGGATTTCTAATTGAAATAGACGAAAATTCGGAAAGCTGCGTTTGCGAGGCTTGTAACAACACTTGGAGCGTTGCCGAGCTCGTAGGATATAAGCAGAAGGTACAAGACGTGCTTGCAAAGGTAGCTCAGGATTTTGAAAAAATTGAGAAGCAAGCCGAAGAAGAGCGTGCAAGAAAAAAAGCTGACGAAGAAAGAAAAAAGCAGACAGAGGCATATATTGCAAGGCGACAGGCAGATGCCGAGCTTGAGAGAGCAAAGAACGAGGGCAAGCCGAAGACAGTCATTGTTAACGGTCCTGACATACAGGGTATCACGGACAACGCTGTAGCAGCGTTTGTGGCAAAGGACTTCAATTCCGCTGTAAAGGGCGCAACCGAGGTAATGGCCAGCGATGCTCAAAACATTCCTGCGGGATTTATTGTCGCTTTTAACGAACAAGTTTTTAAGAGAAGAGCAAATCAGTTGGATAGGTTTTTTGACAACGTGCCAAAGCTCCCGGGCAGTATTTCTTCGGAGGACATGGAAAAGCTTTGTCGATTGTTTTCTGCGGGCCGCCTTAAGCTTGCGGATTATGAGACGCAAGTTCTTGAACTCGTTTATGCCAACGGCAACGAGCTTGGCCCTGCGGCCGTTTGCAAATTTGTTGACGAATTCTCGCCAAATATTATTGCTTCCAGAAGCGATGCCAGATTTATGTCGGCGGAGCTCGTAGATGCATATATGAAGCTGTCGGCATTCTGCAGCATTCCCAAGACATGCTTCGCTTTGCTTGGCGCGATCGACGCGAACCCCGCCAGCCCGCTTAAGAACGGAGCATATTACCTTACGGGAAAGAGCAAGAAATTCTTTGACGAATACGTCACTCCCGTAGGTGCGATCATCGACAACATGAGAAGCGAAAAGAACCGCCCTCAATTCCAAAAAGCGTTTGCTGACAAGAGTCGTAACTACCGTCAGAAAACGGGAATTTAACAAATTGAAGATTAATAACGAAAGTTATTGATGAATAAAAAATAAACAAAAAAAGGAGAGTATTTGATCATGGGTGAAATAGCTGTTGATCATGGTCTATTAAAACAAGTTGACCATAATGTGCGAGTCGCCATAAACGGTATTAACGCAGTTAATGGCCAGGTTGTTGTCCTTCAGGGCAATCTCGCAAGAGCACAGGAGAGAATTAAACAGCTCCGTGCGTACGTTGAAGAAATGAGGCGCGAACAGAGAAATGCTGCCGCGCTCCAGAGAGCAATCTCTGAAATTATCAGAGTTCGTCAGGAACTGGAGCAGAAGTTTGGAAAATATCAGGAAGTAAGAGATTCCATGATCGGTATTCTTCAGGCTAACGACAACGCTCTTGTCGGAGCTGATACCATTGTTAGAGTTGCTGAGGAATTGATGATCGCAACTCCCAGATATTGGCTTGCACCCTGTGTTATCGCTATTTCCGCATGGATAGCAGATAAGCAGGATATTGCAAAGCAGGCAGTTGAAGAGGCTCTTTCTCGCGACCCCGAAAAGACCGCTTTGCTTATGGCTTTGATCTGCCGCCGTACCGCCGCAGTTTCTGCTAACAGCACAAGCAGCAATATCGATAAAATTCAGAGAGACCGTTTGGATGCCAGCCAGGAGTGGTTAGCTTTCTACTTTAAGTGTCAGGATCCCAACAACATCTCTCGTAGCGTGCTTCTCTTTGTAAACGCTTATGTAAACGGCGTATTCGGTGAGGACACAAGCGGAACGGTTGATGACTTCATTCAGAACAAGTGGCTTAAATCTCTTGCTGAAGCTAATCCTAACTTCAAGAATGAGCAGATTGCAACTTGGAACAGCCTCTTTACAAACACTATGAATTCAAGCGGAGTTCCCGCAACAAAGAAGTACCCCAACCTTGCGAAGTATGCAGACAAGCAGGATTTTGAAAACATCGCTGCTTATGCAGACCGCGTAGATATTTCCGAAAACTTTATTGAAGGCTACTTTATCAACATCAACAATCAGAGTGTTGATACCGCGCGCCTTGTAGAGATCATTGATGAGTATCTGAGCTCTCTCGTTACAGATTTTGACGAGGCAGAGCGCGGACTCAGAGAGGAAGAGGAAAAGTTCCAGACCATTAAGGATTGTGAAGGCGACTCTGACGTTGCAGAGGCCGTAATGGCAAGAAAGAGAGCAAAGAAAGCTCATCTTAACGAACCCGTATCCCTCATTCAGTATCTCCACAGTGCTGTTGCCGGCAACAACGAGGATGACGGCGTTGAGCACGACGTTTCCGAGAAGAAGACGGCTCTCAAATTTACAAAGCCCTACATCCAGGAAAGCTACAACAACTTTATGGATGAAAAGAAGGACAAATTCCCCACCGAGGTCAAGGCTACGGTTGAAGGCGTTAAGCACACCGTAAGATCTGATGCTGATGCAGCTCCCTTCTCCAATAAGGTTAAGGCTCAGCTTGAAAAGGAAAGAGATGAAAAGAAGGCTGC
>JAZSGD010000344.1:0-7688 GCA_045532555.1 Eubacteriales bacterium
GTATTGTCTTCCTAAGACCGCTTGGCCTCCGACTTAAAAAGCGTATAACACCCCGACAACACTAAAAGCCCCCCAAATATCCGCCTCAGCAGATCGCCATCAATCAATCTCCCCATATATCCCCCCGCGACAGTCCCCAAAAGCGCGAACGCGGAAAGGTATAAAACCAGCCCAAGATCAATATTCCTCTTGTTTTTCAAATGAAACAAAAGCGCCGCCGATGCGGAAAAAACGAAAAACAGCAAATTCATACCCCTCGCCTGCGTGGCGCTAACCCCCATCAAGCTGAGCCAAATGACGAAAAGCCCGCCGCTTCCGACTCCAAGTCCCGAAAGCACCGCCACCAAAAGCGCCGCCGCTGCATTGACTATCCTTAATCCCAAATCACTCATCATATACCCCTCAAAATCCGAATTTTATACAAGTAACATTCGAAGCCCCGACCAAGTCACGAGCGCGGCAAATATCCTCGCGATCCACTTGGCATCTATCTTGTTCAACAGCCACGCGCCCACACCGCCGCCGATCACCGCGGGGATTGCAAAGACCGAAAAATTCGTCGTGTCAAGCAACCCACCCTGCGCGTAGATAAGACAAGACAGCGCGCACCCCGGGATCATCGCCGCCTGCGAGGTCGCGAGAATATCCCTGCGGTCAAGCGCCTTGCCCGAAAGACTGCCGTTTTCGTCACTCTTAAGCAGAAGCCGTCCCATCGTCAGCGACAAAAATATACCTCCTCCCGCGCCGAGCAGGGAATTGCAAAAGCCCGCAAGCAAAGCCACCGCGGCAAGAATAAGCGCCCTTGTACCCATCTTCGTCACAGTCCTCATTTTTCCTCCGTAATAATTACAAAAAAATCAAAAATACTTCCGCCTGTCTCTTTACAAATCCACGTAAATATGTTATAATATTAAATAGAACTGTAATTATGACCGTATTTTCGGCGTATACCGATATTTTGCGCAGAAAATTACGATTCATTCCCAAACAAGTACAGATAAGGATGGCTAAAACTCAAATGGCAGACTCTAAAAAGAAAAAGCATTACACCAATCAGGACAAAACCAAAAAAGACAAAGCCCCCCAAAAGAAAAATTCCTTTGGCTATAAGCTGATACCCTACATTTTCGTAGCGGTTGCGCTTCTGATGGCGCTTTGCCTCATCACCAATCTTGTATTCGTGCTTGGCGAAAGTGACGATATCGACGATCACGTGCTCGGCCCCTTCGGCTACTATGTAAGCACGGCGATCCTTGGTGTTTTCGGCTATTCGGCGTTCGCTATTCCCGTTTTGCTTATCATGTTCGTGATCTTTTGGGATAAATACAACAAGCAGTCGCTCGTTGCGATAAACGCGGTCACCATGTCGGTCTCCGCGGTAGTTATCTCGGCGCTCATACACGTTTTCGTGACCATGGGCGACGGCAAGGCGGCATTTTCCTGTGACGTTCCGTCGCTGTATGAGGACGGTGCGGCGCTTCGCGGAGGCGGTGTGCTTGGTGGGTTGGTCGGTTACGTGCTGGTAAACTTCGCCAACGTCGTCGGCGCGATCATACTGCTGATTCTTATTCTCATACCTATGCTGTTCTTCCTTGCGGGAACTACCCCCGTTGACGTTGTAAAGGCGATCGCCGCAAAGGCAAAAGAGGGCGCAAAGGACAGAAAAGAGGAAAGAGAGAAGGATAAGGCGTACAAGCGCGAGCAGGATAAGCTCGACAAGGCGGCAGAGAGAGAGCAGGACAGACTCGACAGAGAAGCAGAGCGCGAGGCAAGAAAGCAGGAGCGCGAGGAAGAAAGAGAAGCAACGCGCGTTGCCAAGGAGCAGGAAAAGGCTGCAAAGGCAGCCGAAAAAGAAGCCGCAAAGGAAAAGACGGTCGAGGACGACGTCGCAGAAAAGAATAAAAACGTAGTAGTTAAGATAGCCAACGTCGGCGATGCTGACGAGGACGACGGCGCACGTGACGACGAGGACGCACTTAAGACCGAGATCTTCACCGAGGACGAAAAGGGAAAGTTCGACGGCATAAAGACCCAGGGCGACACTACAGACACTCCCGAGGAGGAGGAAGAGAACGAGGAGACCGTGATCGACGACAACGGAAACGTCGTCGTATTCTACGGCACCGAGGGCAAGAGTAAGGAAAAATACGGATTTGAGCGAGTTGACGAGCTTGTTTCCGAGAGATTTGACGAGGACGGAATGGTCATCGACGAGGAAACGGGAGAGGTCTTCACCCCTGCCGTTCAGCCGAGGAAAGCAAAGTCGGCAGATGAGTTCCGTGCACAAAACGAGAAGAACGAGAAGAGCCCCGTGGCAGAGAAGCCCGCGCCTCCTCCAATTCCCGAATACAAATTCCCGAGCGTAGAGCTGCTTGAGAAGGGCCCGTCCCGTTATTCCTCCGATCCCGCGGAGATAGAGGCAAACGCGGCGCGACTTCGCGACGTGCTCACCGATTTCCGTATACCGATCAAAGAGATCTCCTGCTCGTGCGGTCCTACGATAACCCGTTACGAGATCAAGCCCGAGGCGGGCGTGCGCGTCCGTCAGATCGCAAACCTCGTCGACGATATCGGTATGGCGCTCGCAAAGTCGGGTATCCGTATCGAAGCGCCCATTCCCGGCAAGGCGGCGGTCGGTGTTGAGGTTCCGAACGACAAGCCCGCGGCGGTCAAGCTACGTAACCTTATCGAGACTCCCGAATTTACCGAGCACAAGAGCAAGCTTGCCGCTTGTCTCGGTGCAGACGTTTCGGGTAACCCCGTCGTATTTGATATTGAAAAGATGCCCCATCTGCTCGTTGCGGGTACTACGGGCTCGGGTAAGTCGGTATGTATCAACTCTATCATTGTGAGTATACTGTACCACGCAAAGCCCGAGGAGGTCAAGCTCCTGCTTATCGACCCCAAGCAAGTTGAATTCCAGATCTATCGCGATCTGCCTCACCTTTGCTGCCGAGTTATCAGCAATCCCAAGAAGGCGGCAGGCGCACTCAATCTCGCGGTCAACGAGATGGAAAAGCGCTTCGAGCTTATAAAAGAGGTCGGTGTTCGTAACATCACGGGCTACAACGAGGTCACCAAGAACGATCCCGATAAGCCCTATATGCCCAGAATGGTCATTATCATAGACGAGTTTGCAGACCTTATGATGACCGCGAGGGACGAGGTCGAAACGGCAGTCGTCCGTATCGCGCAGAAGGCGAGAGCTGCAGGTATCCACCTGATCATCGGTACACAGCGTCCCTCCGTCGACGTCATCACGGGTCTTATCAAGGCAAACATTCCTTCCCGTATAGCCTTCACGGTTATGTCGGGAGTTGACTCGAGAACGATCCTCGATACCGTCGGTGCTGAAAAGCTCTGCGGACGAGGCGATATGCTTTACGCTCCCGTTGGCGCGCAGAAGGCGCAGAGAGTTCAGGGCTCGTTCGTAAGCGACGGCGAGGTTGAGAACGTCGTTGAGTGGGTCAAGAAGAACAACGCGCCCGTTATTTACGATAATGAGTTTGAAAGTCAGCTCGATATCGAGGCGGCAAAGTGCGGCAACCAGCAGGAAAAGAGTGGCGGCGCGAGTGAATTCAGCGGCGGCGCGGGCGGCGACGAGGAGTCCAAGCTCTACGACGCGGCTATGCTTGCGATCGACGCGGGTAAGATATCGACCTCACTGCTTCAGAGAAGACTCAGTATCGGCTACGGCAGAGCCGCGAAGATAATCGACACCCTTGAAGAAATGGGAGTCGTTGGCCCTGCGGACGGCAATAAGCCGAGAAGGATACTTATGAGTAAGGATGAATTCACCGATATGATGAACGGTGAAAATCAATAATTGAACGACAAACACGGTGAGCCCTGCTCCGCCCGAAAAAAATGCGCGGGGGAGTAGGGCATTCACTTTTCCGTGATCCTCGCGGAGAGCTTATGATATTCGGAAGGAATTTTTTATGTACCCAAATCAGATATTTCTCGGTCTGACCCTTTACGACGTGCTGATATGCGTAGGCATAGTCGTCTGCTTCGGAGTATTCGGGCATCTTGCCGATCGCAGACGTCTTAAGGGCAAGCTTCAAAATTTTTCGCTTATATGCGGCGGTGTGGCGATAGCGCTCGGCATCGGCTCTGCGGTCTTGTTTCAGGCGATATATAATATTGAAAGCAACGGCGGCTTCGAGATAACCAAGAGCACGGGCGCGACCTTTTACGGCGGACTTATCGGCGGCGTGGCGGTCTTTTTGGCGCTTTACTTTGCCGTAGGCAAGCTCGTTTTCGGTAAGACCGACGACAAAAATTACCACGCAAGACACTTTTTCGATATCGCGTCCTGCGGTATCCCTGCGGTCGTCGTGGCACACGGATTCGGACGGCTTGGCTGTCTTACTGCGGGCTGCTGTCACGGAGCGTTGACTGACGCGTGGTACGGAATAAAAATGTACGGAAATATGGGATACGGCAAATACGTTCCCATTCAGCTTTTCGAGGCGCTCTTTCTGTTCGCGCTTTTTGCCTTTTTGTTCGTATGGGCAAGACGCGGAAAGGGCTATCACCTGCCACTTTATATGGCGATATACGGTGCTTGGAGATTTTGCATCGAGTTTGCAAGAGCAGACTATCGCGGCTCGGTCGGTCTTGACGCGATCACTCCGTCACAGCTTATTGCTATTTTGATGATAGTCGGCGGAGTTGGAGTCTATTTCCTTGAAAAATCGGTAAATCGCAGATATGCGGAGGCTGAGGCGAGTGAAAACTCGGATAAAGCCGTCGAAACCGAGCAATAATCCGTCAAAAATACTCAAATTTGGTGATAAAAATTGAAAAAAAAGATAGATAAACGTAAGCTTGGCATCGTGATCACCGCGTTTTGCGTTCTGTTGCTTCTTCTCTATGAGATCTTGGGCGCGGAGCGTATATTTGGCGAGATCAGCGATCTCACGCTGAAAAACACGATAGATCTGACCGTCACGCGAGCGATCGGAAGTGCGGTCTTTGTTACAATACTTATATATCTCGGCTATCGCGTGATGAATCCGTTGGGCAAGGGTATGGCGAGGTCTTTGCTCTTTTGTCTGCCCGCGTTTGCCGTGGCAGTCAATAATCTGCCGATATATCCGCTTATAGTGGGACGCGCGACAGTAGACGCGCCAGCTTGGCGGATCTTGCTTTTGGCGGCGGAATGTCTTTTCGTCGGACTCTTTGAGGAGGCTTGCTTCCGCGGAGTCGTATTTCTCGGATTTTTAGAAAAGAGAAGAGCGACGACCTCGGGAAGATTCTGGGCGATCATATTAAGCTCCGCCGTTTTCGGACTTGTACACGCGGTCAACCTTTTCTTCGGTGCAGGACCGATAGCGGTGATCTTGCAGATCGGCTACAGCTTCCTGATCGGCGCTATGTGCTCGGTCGTGCTGATGAAAACGGCGAATATATGGATCTGCGTAGCACTCCATTCGATCTTCAATTTCTGTGGCGCGCTCGTGCCCGACTGCGGAGAGGGAACGATCTTCGAGCCGATAACCATAACGGTCACGGTAATAATCGCCGTGCTGACTACTATTTATATGACGGTTGCGTTCTTCCGACTCGGATCGGAGGAGCTTGAAAAAATATACGAAAACCCCAAGGAGAGAACAGATGAGAGGAATTAACACCGCGCTCCGCGGACTCAGACACGCGGTCTTTCGCGAGGTCGCGAGAGTTGCGTACGAGTCCGAGGACGAAAATATAAGAGGCGACATCGAGGCGATACCCTACATAATCACGCCCGACGAGAAGCCGAGATACAGAGAGAGCATTTACAGAGAAAGGGCGATCGCGTCCGAGCGAGTCAGACTCGCGATGGGAATGTCGCTTCGACCCGAGAACAAGCCCGTCCACCCCACGAGTGGACTGAGCAAGAGCAATATTGCCGACAAATACTACGAGCCGCCGCTTATGCAGGTCATTCCGTCTGCGTGCGAGGCTTGCGAGGACAACGTTTACGTCGTCAGCGATCAGTGCCGCGGCTGTGTGGCTCACCCCTGCGTGAGCGTCTGTCCCAAGGGCGCTATCTCGATCGTGAACGGCAGATCGGTGATCGATCAGAGCAAGTGTATCAAGTGCGGCAAGTGCAAATCTGCCTGCCCCTACGATGCGATCGCGCACAAGACCCGTCCCTGCGCGGCGACTTGCGGCATTAAGGCGATCAAGTCGGATAGTCAGGGCAGAGCAAGAATAGACAACGATATGTGCGTCGGCTGCGGACAGTGTATGGTCGCTTGTCCCTTCGGCGCGATCGCGGATAAATCGCAGATATTCCAGCTTATTCAGTCGATAAGACGCGGAGACAAGGTCGTGGCGGCGGTCGCTCCCGCGATCGTCGGTCAGTTCGGCGAGAACGTTGGACTCGGACAGATCAAGGCGGCGCTCCTTCAGCTCGGCTTTGCCGATATGCACGAGGTCGCGGTCGGCGCGGACGTTGGCGCGGCTACCGAGGCGCATCACTACGTCGAGCAGGTTGCCACGGGAAAGCTGCCCTTTATGCTGACCTCCTGCTGTCCCGCTTGGGCGATGCTTGCTAAAAAGCAGTTCCCCGTAATGATCGACGAGATCTCGACCGCATTGACTCCCATGGTCGCGACGGCAAGAAGCATCAAGCAAAAGGACCCCGACGCGCGAGTCGTATTCATCGGTCCTTGCGCGGCTAAAAAGCTCGAGGCGGGAAGAGAATCGGTGCGAAGCGACGTCGATTTCGTCATCACCTTCGAGGAGCTTTCGGGAATGTTCGCGGCGAAGGGAGTTGACTTCGACGTTTACGCGGGTGAGGTCTACGAGCCCGAGGCGACTGCGGCAGGTCGCGGCTACGCGGCTGCAGGCGGTGTCACCAAGGCGATTACCGATTGCATAAATGAATATTACCCGGGAGTCGAGGTTAAAATAGAGCACGCGGATGGTCTGGACGAGTGCCGCAAGATGCTGATCTTAGCCAAGGCGGGCAAGAAAAACGGCTGTCTTATCGAGGGAATGGGCTGTCCCGGTGGTTGTATCGCGGGCGCGGGCACGTGTCTGCCCGTTGACAAGGCGCAGGCGGCGGTCAGAAAGACCGTGGATGCGACCGAGAAAAAGCTTCCCGAAAAGGATCTTTTTGAGATCGAGCTGCCTTGATCATGGAGGCTTGCCGTACTCGGCGGCGAAAATTTCAACAAAAATTTTTATTTGCGTCGCTATGGCGGCAGATAAGGAGTAAATATGAGCCAAATAGAAAAGGGTGCAATGCACAAGTTTTCATACGGTCTTTTTGCACTTTTTACGCACGACGGAAACCGTGACAACGCTTGCATCATCAACACGGGCGTGCAGATGACCGACGATCCCAAGCGTATCAGCATCTGTGTAAATCAGGCGAATTATTCCTGCGAGACCCTCAAAAAGACGGGCGTTTTCAATCTCTCGATCCTTTCCGAAGACGCAAAGTTTGACATCTTCAAGCGTTTCGGATTTGCAAGCGGACGTGATACCGACAAGCTCGACGGTCTTGATACCGTGGCGACCTCGGATAACGGACTTAAATATCTGACCGAGGGCGCAAACGCGTTTGTCAGCGCGAAGGTCGTTTTCAGCGCCGATTTCGGCACTCACACGATTTTCGTTGCCGAGGTGACCGAGGCGAAGGTGCTCTCGACCACCCCCTCCGCTACCTACGCTTACTATTTCGAAAATAT
>JAZSGD010000262.1:0-10430 GCA_045532555.1 Eubacteriales bacterium
CCCTGAGTATTGTCTTCCTAAGCCCGCTTGGCCCCCGCCTTACAAAATGAACTGATTACCACCACCGATTCCGATTCGGGTATCGTTAATGAACCCGAGGCTACGGTTGAGCCCGAGGACGAAACCAAGAGTACCAATACAGCCGAAACTGCCGATAAAACCGAGGTCGATACTACCAAGGAAACTGAAGTTAAACCACCGATGAAACAAAGGTCGAAACTACGGATGAAACTGAAGTTGAAACTACTGATGAAACCGAGGATGAAACTGAAGTTGAAACTACGGATGAAACCGAGGATGAAACTACGGTTGAAACTACGGTTGAAACAGAGCTTACAACAGAGCAGAAGTCCGAGACTGAAGTTGAGTCTGAAGTCGAGACCGAGGCCGGATCGGAGCTTGCAGACTTGGCATACGGCAAAACCACGATTTCAGGAGATTTATTGTACGTTTATGAGCTGCTGGAAGATCACGTTTTGGCTGAGCGACCTGCCGAAGAAATAAAAATCGATGAAGCCAAGAGCATAACCATCGACGAGTTTTCGGATGCGGCAGCTATCTTCTTCAGTGATCATCCCGAATGCTTTTGGTGGTTGGGCGGAGGAAACTACTCTGTCCTTCAGGACGCGATCAAGGTGTTTTATCCCGAATATTTGTTTGAAATCGATGATATCGCTTCGAAAAGAGCAGAGCTCGATGCTATCGTAGACGAGATTTTGAGGGGCGTTCCCGAGGGAAGCACGTTTGACAAGGCACTCTATCTTCACGACAAGGTAGCGGAGACGGTGATTTATAAATACGGCACGCACGATCAGATGCCTTATGGCGCCTTGGTGCTTGGGGAGGCGGTCTGTAACGGGTATTCGACTGCGTATCAATTGCTTTTGATGAGATCGGGAATCAGAGCTTGGACGGTGAACGGTTATTCAAAAGACGAGCCGCATGCTTGGACTGTGGTTTGGTTAGATGACGAAACCTGCGTATACACCGACGTAACCTGGGATGACCAGGATGATCACGGCGTTATATTGAGAAACTATTTCAATATGAGCCTTGACGAGATCGACGATGACCACTTTGTGAATGAGTTGTTCGTTCTTCCCGAGTGCAATCATGACGACCAAGGATATTATGAGGTCATAGGCGCGGTCATTAACGATAGCGACGGCGTGGAAAAGATCATCGGACTGTTCAGTGCAGGAGAGAACGGAGAGCACACAGCGACATTCTGCTATAAGGGCGCAGACTTCAATGCGTGGTTCAATAACAATTCAAACGATATTTTTGCAGCACTTGGAGCAAAATCGCTGTCATATTCGATGTATGGCAACGAGGTGACCGTTACTGCGACGAAGTAAACATGAAAAAATCACTTGCCTCGGCAAGTGATTTTTTTGTTTATGATTCCGACGAATAAAGTCTATAAAGCTCGCTGTAAATGCCGCCCTTGGCGATAAGTGCTGCGTGAGTGCCCGACTCCTCGATGCCGTTTTCGGTGAGGACGAGGATTCGGTCGGCGTTTTTGATCGTTGTCAGACGGTGAGCGATCGTGAAGGTCGTTCTGCCATGAGCGAGCTTTTCAAGCGATTCTTGGACCAATTTTTCGCTTTCGTTGTCAAGCGCGCTGGTCGCCTCGTCAAGAATGAGTATCGGGGGATTTTTTAAGAACAGACGGGCGATAGAGATGCGCTGCTTTTGTCCTCCCGAGAGCTTGACTCCGCGCTCTCCGACGTATGTATCGTAGCCTTCGGGGAGAGAAGAAATGAAATCGTGAGCACCTGCAAGCTTTGCTGCCTCGATTATCTCCTCGTCGCTCGCGCCTATCTTTCCGTATGCGATATTTTCACGAACGCTGCCCGAGAAAAGATAAACGTCCTGCGCGACTACTCCTACGTTATCTCTTAAGGAATTGATAGTGACAGATTTGATGTCGACACCGTCGATCAGGATATTTCCCGATGAAACGTCGTAAAATCTCGGAATAAGGGAGCAGAGTGTGGTCTTGCCTCCACCCGACGGACCGACGAGAGCGATGCTCTCGCCCGCCTGAACCTTGAGATCAAGTGCGGTCAGCACGTTGCGGTCACCGCTGTCGTAATGGAAGGAAACGTTTTTGAATTCAACGCGTCCGACTACGTTTTCAAGCTTAACTGCATCGGGAGCGTCGACTATTTCGGGATCGGTGTCCATGATCTCCTGAAAACGCTCGATGCCGCTCATTCCTTGCTGGAATTGCTCGGCAAACTCAACTATACGGCGGATCGAGGTCAGAAGCGTTGTGACGAACATAAGGTATGCCACGTAATCAGCCGCGGTGATGCTTGCGGGATTTGACTTGGGCAGAAGCATGAACAGCGCGCCAACGACCACGACGACTATGTACATAATTCCGTCAAAGAGACGGGTGGACGAGGTAAAACCGCCCATTATCTTGTATCGCTCGGTCTTGAGCTTGAGAAATTTCTCATTACCCTTGTCAAACTTGTCCTGTTCAAGCTCCTCTCTTGCAAAGGATTTTACCACTCTGATACCGAGCAGGCTGTCCTCGACCTGTGAGTTCAGCTCTCCGATATGCTTTCTCGATTCCGAAAAGTTTTTCTTCATTCTGAAACGGAAATATATGAGCACGGCGATCATTATCGGAATGACCGAGAAAATGATCAAAGTAAGCGGTACGCTCATCGTGCAGAGGATAATAAAGGAGCAAACGATCTTGATTCCCGCGATAAAAAATTCCTCGGGGCAATGGTGCGCGAATTCAGTGACGTCGAAAAGATCGGTGGTGATCCTCGACATCAGAGTTCCGATCTTCGCGTTGTCGTAGTAAGAGAACGATAGCTTTTGCAGATGTGCGAATAGATCGTGTCGCATATCGGTCTCGATCTTTGTTCCCATTATGTGGCCGACCGTCGTCATATAGTAGTTGGCGGCGGTGTCGATGACGCGAAGGATGAGATACCCGATACCGCACGTCAGGATCAGTTCAAGCGTAAGTGAGGCTATGTCCTCGGTCGCCGCGCCCGTGATTTTTCGGACGATAAGGGGCAGCATAAGCTCGCACACGGTCGTAAGTCCCGCGCAGAAAAGGTCGCTGAACATAACGGGGAGATGCGGCTTGTAGTATGGTAAGAATTTTTTAAGAGTGCTTTTCTTTTTCATTGAACAACCTTCTTGAATTACTTTAAATTAAATAAATTTTATCACAACCAAGCAATCTCGTCAAGAGAATTTTCGAATTTTGCTTTTTCAATCCTCATATAATTGGAAGTAAAGCTTGCGAGTGGGGGGTGATCGGTATAAGATTTAAATTTGTCGTACCGTGGAGAAAGATCATCTCGTGTTTGCTTTCTTTGGCGTTGCTTCGGTATGTGTTTGCCGTGAACGCAAGCGCAAATGATGACAGTGCGGCGCAAAATCAGATTGCGGCGGGTTTTTATAGCTTCGAGAAAACTATAGACGTGTCAGGATTTGCGCTCACTCCAACCGAGCTTTTACATATATTTTCGTGTGTTATTAAGGACGATCCATATCTTTTTTTCGTCAGCCGAAATCTGCGTTACTCATATAAAACGGATGGTTGCGTTTTGTCCCTGACCCCTCAATACACGATGACAAGGGAGGAGTATGAAAGTGCGATAACGTACTGTACTGAAAGGGTGGGGGCGATTGCTGCTCTCTTGGATCATTTTGAGAGTGAAATCGAAAAAGCGATATTTTTACACGATTTTATATGTGAAAATTTCGAATATGACGATGAGCTGAAAAATGATGATATCTACGATTTCTTGCTCACGGGCAAGGGAACTTGCGAGGCTTATATGCTTTTGTATACGGCGGTTTTGCGCGAGTGCGGAATAGAGTCTCATTTTGCCGCCAGCGATACGCTTACTCATATCTGGAATATTGTCAGGATTGACGGAGAGTGGTATCACGTTGATCTTACTTGGGACGATTCTGCATCGTCGAAAACGGTCAGTCGCAGACATTTCCTTTGCTCAGACAAGGCAGTTTCGGAAAGAGGACACAGGGATTGGTATTCGCCGATCAAAGTGGATTGTCTATCCGAAAAATATGATAATTATGATTTTGACGGGTTGTTACAGATCGACGTAACGCTCGGAGACGTCGATCACGACGGAGAAATATCCTTGATTGATCTGCTTGTTTTACGAAGGTGGCAGGCGAGCGAAGATACGGCTGATTTTTGTTCTTTTTGCGCCGACATAGACTTGAATGGCATCATAGACGAGAACGACATCGAGCTTCTGCGCAGAAAACTGCTCGCGAGTGATTGACAAAACGCCGATAAAAGTGTATACTTATACTTAGTAAAGATAAAAGGACGATCCTTATGACTGACAACAAAAAAAGAGCCGCTGAGGCGGTTGAAAGATTGAAAAAAATATATCCCGACGCAGCCTGCGCACTCGAATGGGGCGGCGCGGACGCGTGGAAGCTGCTCGTAATGGGCAGACTCTCCGCGCAATGCACCGACGCTCGAGTAAATATTGTCTGCCGCGAGCTTTTTCGTGAGTTCCCGACGGTCGATGCTCTTGCGGATGCGCCTCTTGAGAGAATAGAGGCGATCGTTCGCCCGTGTGGCCTCTACCGCGTCAAAGCGGCAGACATTAAGAACTCCTGCCGTATGCTTATCGACGATTTCGGCGGTGTCGTGCCCGATAGCATGGATGAGCTGTTAAAGCTGCCCGGAGTTGGCAGAAAGATCGCGAATTTGCTGCTCGGCGACATATATAAAAAGCCTGCCGTGGTCGCAGACACCCATTGTATCCGCATCTGCGGCAGACTTGGCTTTTACCCCGAGGAGCTTAAGGATCCCGTCAAGGTCGAGCGCATAATGTCTGAATGTCTTGAGCCCGAGGAGCAAAGTGATTTTTGTCACCGCATCGTGCAATTTGGTCGTGATGTTTGTATAGCGCGCTCGCCAAAGTGTGCTGAGTGCTCCTTGTCGGATATCTGCAAGGGAAAGAGAAGCTGAAAGTAATTTCATCAGAAGTATAAATCAAATCTATGCTGTTTGATACGGCAAAATGGAGACTGTTATGAAAAGAAGATTCAAGGAATTTGAGCCGACCCCCTTTTATTTTTTGAACGATACCTTTGACCGCGCGGAGATCGTCCGCCAGCTCGATATTATGCAGAAGGTCGGAATTCCCGCGTTTTACCTTCATCTGCGTGACGGAATAACGACTCAGGCGTGGGGAACCGATATTTTTTACTCCAACGTTCGTTTTATCGCCGAGGAGAGCATCAAGCGCGGGATAACTATGTGGCTTTACGACGAGGACTCCTACCCAAGCGGACAGTGTGGCGGACAAGTCGTTATCGACCGTCCCGAGCTTGAGGGAAGAAGTCTCAGATTTATGAAGATAGATGCCAAGGCGGGCGAGACAGTTCGCCGTCTTATCGGCAGAACAAAGGGAATTGCGGCGTATGCCATAACAAAGGTGGACGGAGTAGAGCAGGTCAAAAAGCTCAATTCGCCCTTCGGTCCCGTGCGCCGTCATTGGTACAGAATGGACTGGCCCTCAACCTATTACAGCGATCTGATGGCAGACGGTCTTACGTATAATCACATCCGCGCGCTGACAGCGTTCCCCGAGGTTATGTTTGAAGCCGAGGTGAGCGAGGACTGCGAGCTTTACGTTGTGTATGCAGGTCCGAGCCAGAGCAGTAAATATCACACCAATCTCGACTGTATGAAAAAGGACAGCTTCGAGGAGTATAAAAATCGCATACTTGAGCGCTACGCAGCGGCGGTCGGCGATCTTTTCGGCGCGAAGATCCCCGGTATCTTCATTGATGAGCCCACGCTCGGCGGAAATTACAGCGAGGAGCTCTGCGAATATTTTTATAATCGTTATGGATACAGACTTGAGGACAACCTCTATAAGCTTTACGGTGATTACGAGGGTGACTCAGCTCAGCTTCGCAGAGACTATTCCGAGGCTATGATGTCGATGTTCGAGGAAAATTTCCTGCTGCCTATGAAGGCTTGGTGCAAGGAACATAATCTTATCGTGACGGGTCACTTCAACGGCGAGGAAGACCCTTTGACTCAAGCATCATCGGGACAGAATATCTACAGGCAGACCAAGATAATGGACGTGCCCGGATTTGATATAATCACCCCAAACATCGGTGATCTTGAGCATTGCGCTCTGATATTCGGAGCGAATATGGTCTCCTCTGCGGCGGCACAGTCGGGAAAGAAGACGATTTTCTCCGAGTGCTTTGCGCTGAGCCCTTATAATATGGACTATCACGGAGTAAGAAAGACTACCGACTGGCTTTTTGCCTGCGGCATCAACCATATCGTGCCTCATGGTTTCCATTACGGATACAGCGCGTATCAGAGAGCCGATGCGGGCAAGTCTTTCTTCTTCCAGGACCCCTATTTTGACGATTATAGCGATTATGCCGCTTACGTTGGCAGAGTTTCCAAACTGCTTCACGATTATGAGCGCGAGAACGACGTGCTTTTGGTATATCCCTACGGCGGCTTTGCCGAGGTCGTGCCCTTCAAGAGCGGTTGCTCTCCCGTCAAGCCCTGCGAAAAGGGTGCGCTTTACAACTCCCGTCTTCGCGGTGCGGTCAGATACATGATGAAAAATCATATCGGCTGGGACGTGTCCGACACCGAGTCGGCTATGAATGGCGAGGTTGTCGACGGCAGACTTGTCATCGGCGAATGCTCTTATTCCAAGGTTGCCGTCATTAAGGCGAGCGAGGTCGAGGAAAAGGTCTATGACAGACTTAAGGGCACAGGTGTTGATTGCTGTCTGTATGACGGTGACGACTCTTTCTTCCCCTGCGGTATTGATATCGAGGGTGGCGAGCGCGTGCAGACCTACAGAAAGGTGTGCGGAGATGATCAGCTTATCTTCCTTTATAACAACGCCGAGAGCTATGCTAAAATAAAGGTCAATGTTGGCGACACGAAAGCGTGGGTTTACGATGCCGAGAACGATGTTTCGAGAGCAGTTGAAGTCAAGGACGGATTTGTTGAGCTTTCGATGCAGAGATTTGGTTCAGTCATACTCCTGCTTGGTGATACGCCCTGCTCTGATGTTGGTGGGGTGTACGTTTCCGAGGAAGAAGACACCTTTATTCCCGAATACGTTACCGATCCTCAGTTCACATATATGCCCAAGGGCGCAAGATCCGCAATATCCTATTTTGATATGAAGATAGAGAGAAACGGCGAGGTCAAGGACTACGGCACAGTTCGCCGCGGCGCGCTCCGCGAGTATATCGGAACTCACGATACGATCTTTTTCCCAAATCATTATTACCGTCCCGGCTTTGATATTGGTAGGAGAATGTACAACACCTATCCCTGCAATGCCACCTACAGCGTAAAGCTTGACTGTGTCGATAGCGGCGATTGGCTGCTGTTTGATAAGCATTCTGTCGAGGGTAATTTCAAGATCTTCTGGAACGGAGAGGAGATCACAAGGGACAGATTTGAAAAGAAGATCGTTTACGATATGAGCAACTACGTGATCCGTCCTTTGTGGCGCGAGGGTGAAAACCTGCTTGAAATAAAGATATTCGGCGCGCAGGAGTTCGACGGAGCCAACGGCGATGTTTACGTAATGAGGGCAGAAAAATAAATGAGTATCAGAAGCATTTTCGCCTAAAGCTCTGCTTTGATCACTCGGAAGTGGATAGAAAGTAAGGATGTTGAGTATATGAAAATTAGGAAAATAAAAGACGGCGAAGAAATAATCATTATCATATTTATTATTGTTATCGTTTTGCCGATTGCGCTAATATATCTATTATTCAAGTTTCTTGCCACGCCCTTCGATTACATAAAGTACAAGCGTTCACGGTATCAGAGGGATTTCCCACACAAATATTCTTGGCTCAGCGAGCCACACTTTGACAATGCTGCGTACACCGCTATCAAAGAAAACAATCTTCCCGTCGAGTATATCAAATGGAGTGAGGATTATAATCTTTGCGGTTATTTTACATATAAAGACATATTGCTTGATTTTACCGAACCGTTCTTTTTTGACGAGGAGAAAAAGATTTTTTATCATTTACCCGATGAAAACGAGTTGGAAGAAACTGCCGATGATGAAACGTCGGAGGACGAAAATAGCGATAAAAGCTTGACGGTATACGAAACAAAGGAACTTATTCTTGATGGCTTCCGCAATAGCGTTCCGGGACGCGAGTGCCATAGAATCGTATTCTTCTATTCTCGCAAAGACGCCCTGCGCGATTACAAGGAAGAAGGGCTTAATGCAATGCGCAAGCTTGATGATTTCATTATTTATGAAAAAGGCGAGTTGGCAAAGGTAATAAAGGAATTTATCGATAGTAACTAACGGTAGGATATTCAGATGAAAGAATTAAAAGAAAAGGCACAAGCTTTAATTGATAAGTATTCTTCCGAGCTTGCGGATAAGGGATTGAAAATTTTGCTTTCGAAGCGATATTTTGAATCTAGTGTTGGAGAACGCTCTGGGATGCACGGCATCGGTGCAATATTTAATTCGATTGACCGCGCTCGTGATCACAAAGAGGAGAAGGAAAAAGGATATAATTACAAAAGAAATAGATACCACTATTTCGTCATTGCAGTTTGTCCGATTGAAAAAACTGCTCTACGCCGCGAGGATTGCCGAGAATATGCTTTTACTCTAAAAAAAGTAGAAAGAGCACACATTGGCCAAGAACCGCGCCGAGTAAATTACAATGAAGATAAAATTCTATCAAAGCTTGAAAAACGAATACTAAAGATTTTGAAAAATGCGAAAAGGAATTCGCCCAAAACTGTGTGCAGAAACAATATTTTTGATGCGTTCCGATATTCAATGCATCCCAAATATGAGTATAAGGACAAATTTTTAGGGAAAGAACGCTTTTCGTGGGAAATGATTTTTATCTCAGTATTTTGCGTTTTGATTTTTGGAAGTCTTTTTATAGCTTGGCTTATTAGCCAATAATATGCTGTAACTATTAGGAAAACGATTATGGAAGATGCGTTGGTTTTTTGAAACGAATGCTTCTTCCATCCTTTTTCACTATATATATCTGTCCCTCGTCATCGCAAGTCATGCAAAATACGTCCTTCAGGTCACAGCCTTGCTTATTAAGCTTGCGCGTTACCCAAGCCTCATCTTTACCGAGAATACGCAGAGTGTGGTTGTTGATAACGCTGTCCGAGACCACCAGATGCATCACGCCGCTGTTGTCGTCGGGAAGTTGTAGATCGTTGCGGTCAGGCTGACGGTAACAGCTTTTGGGGATTATGCTCATTTTGCCATTCTCCTCTAAAATAGCGTAGTCGACCTCCTCAAGATCGTATATTCCGTTTTGCCTGATCTGACTTATAAGATCCTCAAGTGATATGCGCACCTTTTTCATTGCTTTTCTGTCAATAACTCCGCGCGCTATTATCACGGACGGTTTCGAGGATAAGATCTTTTTGGCAAACGGCGACTTTAGAATGAGAGTGGAGGACAGTATTTCCAATGCCGCCAAAGTAACCATAGGAATAAACGCCTGCATTAACGGCTTTTCTTCATTTGTAATGGGAAGTGAGGCGATCTCCGATAGCAATATGGCTATGACCAATTCGCTGACGTCCAATTCGCCAAGCTGACGTTTTCCCATAATTCGCATAGTTATGGTAAGTATGACGTATATTATAACCGTTCTGATAAAAATCGATAGAAGCATTTTGTCCTCCAACACTTTTATTGATATTTTTCCCTTGATTTATCGTGTTAGTCAGCCTTGATATTGGAATTTTGTTAATATTGTCGAATAAAACGAGATGAGTCTAAAATTAAATTAAAAACATTTCACAAAATGACAAAAAATGAAAAAAAGGGGTTGACAAAAAGCGAAGAAAGTGATAGAATAGTGAGGCTGTCGCGAAAAGGGCGGCTGGGATATTACGGCTTTAAGGAGTCGAAAATTTTTTGAAATTTTTTTCAAAAAGGTATTGACAAAGTAAAAGAGCTGTGATATAATAGACAAGCGCTCGCAAAAAGGGAGCGCGGAATTGAAGCTTGACAATTGAACAACAAAAGATAGAAGTACAAAGCAAAAAAGCAAGTGCGAAATACAGATCTGTCAAAAACTAAGAGTAACACAACTCTAAAAAGTAAAAGAAGCTAAGATAAATAGCTCAAACAGGATCTAACTGCTACGGCAGAAGATATACAAAATGTTTGAGAGTTTGATCCTGGCTCAGGATGAACGCTGGCGGCGTGCATAACACATTCAAGTCGAACGGAGTAATTCCTTCGGGGATTACTTAGTGGCGGACGGGTGAGTAACGCGTGAGCAACCTGCCCTTGTGTGGGGGACAACAGTTGGAAACGACAAGTCGGAGGCCAAGCGGTCTTAGGAAGACAATACTCAGGAACAACTCCTTGGCTGACAGA
>JAZSGD010000148.1:0-1726 GCA_045532555.1 Eubacteriales bacterium
CCCGTAGGAGTCTGGACCGTTTCTCAGTTCCAATGTGGCCGTTCAACCTCTCAGTCCGGCTATGGATCGTCGACTTGGTGAGCCGTTACCTCACCAACTATCTAATCCAACGCGAGCCCATCCTTGCGCAATAAATCTTTGACACACCAAACATGCGATCAGTGTGTGTTATGCGGTATTAGCAGCCGTTTCCAGCTGTTGTCCCCCACACAAGGGCAGGTTGCTCACGCGTTACTCACCCGTCCGCCACTAACTCAGCCCCGAAGGGCCTCGTCCGTTCGACTTGAATGTGTTATGCACGCCGCCAGCGTTCATCCTGAGCCAGGATCAAACTCTCAAACAATTTGTATATCTTCCACTTACGTGGTTAGATCCTGTTTGAGCTATTTATTCTAGCTTCTTTTACTTTTTAGAGTTGTGTTACTCTTTGTTTTTTGACAGATCTGTATTTCGCACTTGCTTTTTTGCTTTGTACTTCTATCTTTTGTTGTTCAATTGTCAAGCTTCAATTCCGCGCTCCCTTTTTGCGAGCGCTTGTCTATTATATCACAGCTCTTTGCCTTTGTCAATACCTTTTTGAAAAAAAATTCAAAAAATTTTCGACTCCTTAAAGCCGTAATATCCCAGCCGCCCTTTTCGCGACAGCCTCACTATTCTATCACTTTCGTTTCAATTTGTCAAGGGGGTTTTTGAAAGTTTTTTTGAATTTTTTGCTTTTTGTCAGCTTTGCATTTTATGCACAAATAAAGCTTCCGAGTTTTTAGCACTTTGCACAAATGCTCATCGTTCTCTGCCTCTCGCATCAAACGCTCGCGATATTCCATATATAAATATAAGGAAGAGTTCTTTGCAGGGACCTCTTCCTTAACTCAAAAAATCAATACCATCTGACCTTGGTCGCCGCCTGCTGACCGTCAATAGTCGCGTAGCTGACACTGCCGTTGTATCCGACTGCAATATCGTGACCGTCGATAGTCGCAGTAAGCACGTGAGGCAATTCTATGCGCGCCTCATATTGATCGTAAACGTATCCGTCGATCACAAGCTCGTTGACCTTCTTGACCTTGCGGTATACGATAACGTGATCAAACGCCTTGAGCTCAAGCAAAACTCTGCTCTTTACCGAAACATCCGCAGTCCTTAAGATCTGCGAATCGGGACGATCAAACTCGGCCGCGCCAAACTGCTCGGTCTGTCCGTCGCTATCTACGACGAGCTCGGGCACCTGTGCCGCAAGCTTTTTCATCTTATAATGAGCATGAATACCCATAGCAAGAATCACGATAACTATCGCGTGGAACACCACGTCCATAAGCATATCGATCGTCAAGCCGTAATACCAGAGCATAAAGAGCGTATCGACCGAGAAGAACGCAAGCGCGGCGATCAGCCAACCGACTCTGTTCTTGCTCGAAAAGATAAAGAACACAACGTAAAAAAGAGTAATGACAACCGCAATAGCGAGAACTACGTAAAAGATAGCAGGATCAAAGAACTCGTACGCAGCATATCCTCCCTCGTAAAGCTCCTCGGGATATAGACCGCACATATATCTTACAAGGCTTGCTATTCCGTAAGGTATCGAAGCGGAAAAGACAAAATATACGTCGCCGCCCCCTACCAGCAAAAGAAGATTGATAAAAGTGAATATCGCAATAGCGAGCACGTCGTATCTCGCACCGTTGTAGCGATTTGCAAGAATTTGCGAATTAGAGCTTGGCGTGCC
>JAZSGD010000087.1:0-13559 GCA_045532555.1 Eubacteriales bacterium
AAGAACGATAGCAAACGTAAAATATGAGAGAATGTATGCAAAAATGAAATTCATCGTTCTCGAGCCGTCTCTTCTGGGAGCGATTTTATCGATGTCAAATGAAAGTGGGATAAAGAATGCAAAGCTGTAAAATCCGAGAGTTAAAATGCTGAAAAGCATAAGCTTCCACATTTTTCTGTCTGTAGGCAGTTTGGGGGCTTTGTACTCTTTCTCTTCGTAATCATAAGGGTATTTGTATGCCATGGTGTCCTCCTTTAATTGTATACCTAGCTCATTGATGACGTATCCACGTATATTCGCTATACAGTAACGCAACGTACATAACCGGCTCAGCAGGAATGCCATTTGAAAAATCAACAATATCGACGCAAGTGCCCGTAGAATCATGCAATTCCCATCCATCGTATCTTTCAAAGGTTACGCTTCCATCACAATCCGAAAAATCTCTGAAAGCAAATGCTCCTATTTTCGTAACGCTTGCGGGAATAACGATGCTTTCGAACGCCACGCAGTCTGCAAATGCTTCTTCTCCTATTTTGTATACACCTGCAGGGATCTCAACCCCCTTCAATTTTTCGCATCCGCTGAATGTATAAGAACGTATTATAGTAATATTGCTCGGCAGATTGACACTTTCAAGGTTTTTGCATTGTTGAAAGGTACCTTCGCCGATTACAGTCACGGTTTCGGGAATCTGGACGCTTCTCAGGATGTTGTTTCCGGCAAAAGCGTAAGCTTTTATCTGGACTACCTTATCACCGATTGGGGAATATTCGGGAATTACGATATTTTCATCCGTACAGTCGCCAATATCTACACAGCAGGTTCCGTCTCCGATAGGCATATAAAGCAAGCCTTCGCTCGGCTGAGCTTTGCCACACGCTACACATTTTCTGTTCTCATATTGGTGAGCGATCATTTCTGTGCTTCGGTGTGTTCGCAGGAGCTCCTCGTTGCATTCCTTGCAGTAAATGGCCTCATCATAAGAGCCATGCGCCGTGCAGGTGGGAGCGATCTCGTTTTCTTTAACGCTTTCCGATAGGGTATGGGAAAGCTTTGTTATGCTTTTGGTCGTGCGCGAGATTTCCTCGTCGCATTCTGCGCAATAAACGACCTCGTCATAAGAGCCCTCTGCCGCGCAAGAGGGTGCGATCTCGTTTTCTTTAACGCTTTTCGATAAGGTGTGGGCAAGCTTTGCTATACTTTTGGTCGTTCGTGAGATTTCCTCGTCGCACTCCGCGCAATAAATGACCTCGTCATAAGAACCCTCTGCCGTGCAGGTGGGAGCTATCTCATTTTCTCTGACGCTGTTCAATATCGGATGTGGCGGTTCTTCGTTCAGTATCTTAACAACTATTGTTATACAAGCCGCTAATATGAGAACACAAATCACAGGTATCAGGTATAGATACAGAGGTTTCTTTTTCTTAATCGGTGGGTTGACTTCTTCGGTTCGGATTTCGTCCGCAGAAGCAAGAATCTCTCCTTCGTGATCGTCATTAAGCAGATAATCTGCGGTCACGTCAAAAAGCTTGCTGATCCTCAATATGTTCTGCGCATCCGGCAGCGCAGTTCCATTTTCCCAACGGCTTATTGCTTGTCGCGAGACATCCAGCTTTTCTGCCAAGTCCTCTTGCGACCAGTTCTTCCCTTTTCTGAGTTCAATTAATTTGTCTTGCAATTTCATAATAATCCCTCCTTGATTTGATGGGTTTATTATAGCAAAACAATACTTAAAACGCCACCGCATCAATGCAACAATTTCGCAACAAGACTTTACAATTTTAAAAAAGATTATTTACTGCTCTGTTTTGTCGGAGAGCTGTGCTCTTTTTAATAGCTATTTTTTCGAATTCAGTATAACATAAATGCGGTGGGTTGTCAACCGTTGACTCGCCTTGCGGTATTTACTGATTTTCTACTGTGATCGGAATTATTATGGTTCCTCCGAAAGAATTCAAATTTCCGTTTGTCACAGACTCGATGCTTATCGGATCATAAGAGCCTATATATAGCACAAATCCGTGATCGGATGGTGATGCTACCCTCGCCCGAATATCCTCCGTTATCTTTATTACTCCATTTTCGTCCATTTTCTCGACAAACGAGTCAGACAACTCAATGTCACCAAAATCGATCATGATTCTGTATTTTCCCAGCGCGCCGTCATAGTTGCTCATACCGTCTCCGCAATATTCGCCCTCGTCCTCGGGAACAACGCGAGCCGAGTAGCCGCCCGTCGGAAACGAATATCTTATGCGCAATTCCATTACATCGGCGCTTCTCCGCTTTATCGAAATATGTGTAACTGTACCAGGCTCATATTTTGTGATATAAGATACGAACCATACCGCAGTAACGACGATTGCAACAACTAAAATGATACTGATCAGGATATATATTTTTTTCTTTTTTATTGATTTGTTTTCTTCACACGGTTGATTCATATTCATCCCTCTATTTTTCATTACACTCTCACTATAACACACTCGAAAAGCATTGTCAATACGGTGGTGGAAAGTTTTTTTCAGGGCTATATTTTTATATAAAAGTGGTGCGGGGGTGGGGGTACGACTTAACTGACGGTCGGCGGCGCCGGATTTAGAACCCATACACAAACCGCAAGCGGTTTGGTGTACCAATTCAAACGTAGGCCGTCACCTCCAGTACGAAAAAAACAACCCTGATGGGTTGCTTAGTTCTGAGGCGTGTTGACAATAGTAATGCCGCCTTGATAATAGTAACAATCCTTGTATTATAAGGAACTTCAAGATTTATAGCAATTATTTTTCAGCCGTTTGATCGGTTGGTAGCGTTATTTTGCGAAATCAACGCTTTTACGAAAAAGATTCCACTTTTATGTGGCTGGAAAGTCACATAGTAAACTCGAAGTTTTTACGCGACCACTCCCACGTTTGATATAAAGACACACACCAAATCCCCCGAAGATCAAGTGATCGTTCGGGGGGCTTTGACCTTTCCGAACTCCCATGGTGTTGTAAACATCGCCGCGAGCTTCGGAAAAAGCAACTATATCATTCTCTGATTATTTTTCCTCCGTTAAGCCAATCAGCATTGGAGAACATACGGAAGTCGACAAACGTAGGCGGGTCTATGTTCTTCTCGTCAAAGTTTTTGCCGCATGCTTCCGCCTTCTTTTTTTCAAGCGCGATCCACAGATCAAGGGTTATCGTTTCGCACTCGCGGATATCGGGCAGCATAATTCCGCCGTCCTTGTAAAGAATATTCTCCGCATCGGATATGTTTCCGCTATCCAAGAGCGAAAAAGCGTAATAGATCATACACCTCGGCTCTTCCTTGATCTTTAGCGGCATACTCTCATATACCTTGCTCAGATCTTCAAAATTCTTATTGTTATAAAGGCAACGCAGGACCTCCTTGGCAAGAGAGACGTCATCGGGGCGCAACGCAAAGGCGCGAAGCATAAGCTCTATCTCTTTTTCATGATCGCCGCGATCTCGGTTCAATATCGCAAGTGAATAGAGTGCCCAAGGAGATTCCTTGACCTCTATCGATCTTTCAAGCATTTTTTCCGCGCGCTCGTAATCCTTTTCGATAAAAGTGTTAAGTCCGAGCTGGAGCCAAGCAAACCAGTTGTCAGTGTCCTTATCCGTGACTGCCTGTTTGAGAGCGTTCGTCCATTCTATTTGACACATATAGGATATGGGCGGATCGGCAGGATTGTGATTTCCAACGGTACCATCTTTTAGCAAGGAGAGCCATGGAAGCTGCTCTGCGGTGATCTCGCCGAAATCAAGATAGTCACACATTGCCTCCTCGCCGCACATACGTCTTCTTTCCTGCTCCAACGCTCCCCAGCCGTCAGCGTGAAGCAAGACCTGCTGTGCGGGGCTCTTTGCCATTTTTTTAGTGGCTTGCAGGATATTTTCCAGCTCATCCTCGCTTATCAGCTCATTTAAACGGCAGGCACCCTCGCGCTTTGCTTCATCCCACGAGCCGTGGGTCTTCCCCGGATCGGTATGGATAGCACCGTACGCCTCGACCCACTCCCAAACGGTCTTGGGAGGCATAGGCAGACATTCGTATTGCGTTTTAGCAAGACCCGCCTGAATTTCGTTATAACTTCCACTTTCGGCATCAGCGGTGAGAAAATTCTTCCATCGGTCACCGCCCTTACTGTTGCCCCACACGAAAAGCTTTCTTCCCTTTAGCCGCTTGGTTGATGACTGAACAAGACCGTAACCATCCTTATCTACCTGACAGATGAACTTTCTTTCGTTCTCAGGGATATTCCAGAAATAATCGATCGAGATGACGTTATCCGCAGGATAAGTCACGTCTATTCCGTTATACTCGGGTACTGCGATCTTAACGGGGTGAGAATCTCTCGCCGTATACGTATCGTTTACAGGAACTATAACTCGATTTCCCTCTACATCGGGAGTAGCGATATTACTCCACCAATACATAGGAACCACCTCAAACGAGGGGTTTATTATTTTGGTTCGCACGAACAGAAGCTTGGAATTCTCGGGCAAGAAGAAGTCCATCTGATAGACGATAGCGCGGATGCGTTCATACTGATAAAATCTCAAAACGGGAGTTCCGTCTTCAAGCTTCGTCATAGCGGTATGCATCATATCACAGGTGAAGGCATTATGACCCACGTATCCGCAGTTCCATTCAACTCCGCCACTCATCCAAGCGTTACGAACGCCAAGATGACAAGGACACACTACGCTATTTGAAAACAGAAGGGCTTTACTCTCCTTTTTGTCAAAGAGAGAATGAAGCTTGCCGCCAAACTGTGGGAAAAAGGTGGCCTTGAGAAATTCGTTTTCCAAAACGACACAACTCTGCTCACGGTCGGTAAGATCACGGGTATAATTGTCCTGCGCCTTATACGGAAAGGCATAATCCACCATTCCGTAATTGACGAACAGGCCGTCATCCTCACCAAGCTCGAATTCATTTTGCATAAAGGAAAGTCTCAAATTTTCGGAGATCGAAGGAAGTGAGCTGACTCCGTTAAAGTCCACAGAGGGCAGCGTCAGCTTTTCTATACGTAATTCTGTCATTTTTTAAGTTATCCTCTCTGTTTTTCTGTCAAAAAACCGTCTTTTCTGTATCTGATAAGACCTATCAAAATTGATGCGATATTAATGATCTCACAAATGATTCCGCCAATAGATGGGATCGATATATTATAGATCAACCAGCATGGAGAATCTCCAAGCTTCAGTAAGCGGAACATATTTTCCCTCTTCATGTATGCCGCCACCGTGCCGAATATCGCGCCGACAATGGGGATAATATCCCAATACGTCTTGAAGCCCAGGGCTCCTGCCACGATCACCAAAGCCAAAATGAAGTAAAGCCAAGCTCCATGACTTGCCCATTTTTTATCCTTAAAGTAGAACACGGCATTTCGGATCAGAAACACGATGTTCAGACAGACCGCAGCCCAGCTTCCAAGCAGTACGTAGCTGCCGAGAAAAAAAGCCGAGCCTGCTGTCTGCATCACAAGGATCTGTTTTTTTGTTTTCATCTGGAATGACAAGACTGTCAAAGCCATACCGATGATACTGAATATTTGTCCGATAAATTCCTCTATCATAGTCACCCTCAATGCTTAAAATCGGATCAGTCGCGACCTCTTACAACGCGACCGTCGGGATATTTGATAGTGAATTCTCCGCTATCGAGGTCAGCCTCAACGACCGTTCCGTCCGAGAAGGTGGAACGGCGAGCACGGGTGGTCTCATCGAGGATCTCGTGCTTGGTCAAGTCGCAGAGTGCAACCTGCTTGTGCAATTCAAGCGCGATCTTACCGTGCTCGACCTCCTGTGCAGAGGCGTGGAGCTTAAAATAAATTGTGCCGCCACAAAGCAGACCCCAAATGAACGCAGAATCGGTGCGAGCGATGCTCCACGCTCCGCGCTTTTGTCTGCAATCCCAAGGGATCACGATGCAATCGTGGAAAACAAGATTGAAAAGTGGGATCGGGATGCCGACGTTTTCCTTCTCGGGATCCTCAAAGTCGGTACAAGGGAATGGCGCGTGATGACAGAGAGCCATCGATTCGATAATACAGTCAAGCACCTCCTCGGATGATGGAATGATTCCGCGCGAGGTAAGCATATCAAGACAATGGCGTCTGTATTTTGCGCACTCCTCCCTCGTCATAGGATGATCCTGGTTAAAGCACTCGTCCATCTCAACTACCGAGAACACGTCGAGGTACGAGCCGTCAAGCTTGATGCCTAGGCGCTCAAACTCGTCGTAATTGCGACGCACGTAATCGGGTGCAAGCTTGGCACACAAAAAGGTATGAGGACCGCCGTACCAGTACGAGCTGTAGAAATGACTGCCGTCGAAATATTCCACGGCATTATCCAAGGTAAAGCCGGGAGAATCGTAATAATAGTCGCGGTATTGGTCATGAATTCCGAACAAATATCCGAGAGAATGGCAGGTCTGCTCAAGCGCGCGCATACCGTCGGCTCCGCCTGCCGCCTCGTGAATCGGGAACGGATTGGGATGCAGATTGTCATACCCGTGATATCCCCAGCCGTCGAGGTGGAGATATACCTTCTCCGCGCCGTTTTCCTTGAGCTGTCGAAGTCCTTCTGCCGTGTAGTCGAAGGGCAGACACGAATCGTTATTTGCGGGGTCGTCGGGCTTGTAGTAGTGAGAGTCGGGATGTATATGTATGGCGGTATCGGTATGTACGATAGGTGTACCTATAAGCTCTGCGACCTTAGGGTTCTTTGCTATCTTTTCGCGCAGAGTCGTCAGTCTGCCGCGCTCCTTGCGATATGCGCGATAGATCTTCGCGATGGTGTTGAAATCTCCGTCGGCAAAGAAGCTGTAGACCATTTCTCGTCTATACGACATAGAGCCTAGCGAAGGAATAAAATAGGGTTGGACCTCCTCGCCCACCAGCTCGTATCTTGCATCGTAAGGCGTTTCATAGATCGCAGCATAGCCACAACCGTTATGAACCTGACCAAAGAGGGGCATATAACCGTCGCGCTCGTAAATGAGACCGTTGTTGATCTTGATTGGATGACCTGCGGGCACGAGAGTTCCCTGCATGCGAGAAAGGACAGTATATCCCTCGCCCTCTTTTGCCTCGAATTTCATACGGGGCGGGTAGACAAGTGCGGCGACCTCACCGTGACCGTCACCCTCCAGCCACGCCTGAATGCGAAGCTGTCCCGAAGCCTCGTCGACACCGACGAAGGTCTCGACCGTAAACGTTCTTTCCTGTCCGTCAGAGCCGCAAAAATCGCTATAGCTTGCGCGCACGCCGTCCATCGTTCCGTTCTTGTAGGAAAAGCTCTCGCATTTTGCGTCTGCGAGATCAAGCTCGACGCCGTTGCCCAGGCGCACCCTGCCCGTGCTTTTCCAGGACCAGACTATCCCGCTGCCCTCGGTCGAAACGCTAAGCGTTATCGCCTCGGGGTCGTATTGGACTCTGATAATTTTGTTTTGCAACGTGTGTTTCATATTTTTTTCCCTTTCTCATTGATTATCGTTTTCAAATAAATTTTTCCACGATCTTATTCATCGCATCCATCTTCGCTTCCCATCATTTACTGTAAACCAGGAGCGAGTTAAGATAATCGTAGCTCCTTTTTGCGAGAGTGACTATATCGTCGAACTCGCCGCCGCCCTCGGTTTCGACCGAGATAACGCCGTTGTAACCGTTTTTCGTGAGAGTTTCAACGACTCCCTTGGTGTTTACAATTCCCTCGCCAACCGCAACACACTGCCTTGATTCGTTGATATCCTTTACATGACAGTGAACGACTCTGTCAACGATACCCTCCAGCACCTTGACCTCATTCTCGCCCTTGTCGTTGCTCTTATATCCAAACTGTCCGTTTCCGCTTTCAACGTAGCCTGCGCGAAAGACGTTGCAGCCATCATAGTTGATGCCAAGACAGGAAGGATCTCCAAGTGTCATAATACGCTTCAGACCCTCGGCGGTGAGAGAAAAGGTCCCGTGAGGCTCGATGGCAAGGGTCACATTGTGCTTTTTTGCCGCTTCAAGAATAAGTCCCATTCTTTCGCAAAGCACCTTATATGCGTCCTCAACGGACATATCTTCGGGCTTGTGACCGTCACCCGTATGGACGATGGAAATTCCCGCAGCAGCCGCCCACTCAATAGAGCGAATACCCGAAGCAACGCTGTTGGGATTGGAGAGAATATTGCCGTTGACCGACCAGAGTCCCGTGATCTCCTTGAATCCGAACTTTTCCTTAAGCCTGACAAGGCTTTCGGGATCGTCCTTCTCTATGTTGACGTGAGGACACCAAGGACCGACCGCCTGCGTCTCAAAATATTCATATCCGATATTTCTGATAGCATCAAGGCTTCTTTCAAGATTGTATTCTCTGAACAGTACCGTTCCGCATCCGAGTTTTATCACGATTATCCTCCTTTTCTGTATTCTGCTTTATTATAACACGCTACACAAATTCTAATCAACCGAAAAAATGGACATAATAAGCCGAATTACCCTACAAATCGGACATTTAACAATTTTTTTCGGACATAAGTATTGATTTTTCAAAAAAAGAATGTATAATATTCTTAGAACAATGTTATAAGGAGCACTTAGGCTGCCATGAGCTTGGAAAACCGTGAAACCGAACGACCAATAGAAAGAAGATCTCATTCCATAGGAAAATACGATATCATCGTTGAAAATGATTTTATGAAATGCCGTATATATTGGGCAAGGGTCATCGGTAGCGAAACAGAGAGCCTTTTCACACAGTACACTAAGCATACGTTTTATGAAATACAGTACGCGCTTGAGGGACGTATCGTAATGCAGATCGAAAAAAACAAGCAGATCTGCATAGAGCAATCCGATTTTATAATCATTCCTCCCGATACGTTTCACCAGATAGTTGACGGCGATACTGTGGGAGCGAGGTTTATTATGGCGTTCTCTCTCGAGATCAAATCCAATCATTTGAAAAATTTACCCGAGGAATTATCAAAGCTTATACCTTATCACGAAACGAAGCACATGCGTGATATTCTGAATATTGCCATAAAAAAGAATTATCACGATACACCGATAAGAAGAAGCCTGATTACAAGCTATCTTGAATGTCTTATGCTGGAATTTGTTGAGGCTGCCTGCCCATATCGTATACAGGAACTGGCAGAGATCGAAGACTTGAGCGAAAACGAGGCAAGAGTGTCGCAAATCCAAAGATTTATTGCCGACCACAACGGCATAGGAATACGGCCTGCGGACGTTTCTCAAAGGTTCAGCATAAGCGAAAGACATCTCAACCGCATTTTTGTCAGTGTAACGGGAAAAACGCTCAAGGAGGCTATCAACCGCCAAAAGCTTGAAAAAATTGAGGAATTGGTCGCAACCACTACTCTTTCATTCAAGGAAATATCCGAGCTTTGCGATTTTGCTGACGAATACGGCATGAATCAATTTTTCAAGAGATATAACCATTGCGGTCTAACCGAATATCGCGCTCTGCGAGGGTCAAAGGAATAAAAAACGAGAACACGCCTAAAAAAGCGGCGTGTTCTCGTTTTTGTCGTTATTTTTCAGCGGCTCTGACAAAGCATCTTTACCTTTTTATTAAATACAGACCTTCACTTACCCTTTCAACCTCTGAATAGTCTGAAAGGTCGACCGTTACGTCGCCGCTATTATGGATCTCGAGCGCAGTTCTGCCGCCCTCAAGATTTTTCCACGATACCTCGACGTAAGCCTTATCAAGTCGATAACTACCCGAAGCAAAACTCAAGCTTCCACTCTCATCAATAATCGGCTTTATACTGATGCAGCCATTCTCAAAGCGTATTCCAAGAACGTAAGCGAACATCCACTCCGCCACAGATCCGAACGCATAGTGGTTAAAGCTATTGCATCCCGGCTCTCTGAAGCCGCGCCCTACAACATAGCTATCCCACCTCTCCCACATAGTAGTGGCGCCGTTAACGACGGGATAACACCACGAGGGATGCTCGGTGGAGGTAAACAGTTTATATGCAAGGTCGTATTCACCTATATCGCAAAGGGTGGGCAAAAGATACTTAACGCCCACAAATCCCGTAGCAAGATGATATCCCTGCGCTTCGATACAGCGCACGAGGTGCTCCTTGATCTCGTCGGCATCCATCATTTGGAGGCTGTAAGACAAAACGTATGCGGTCTGTGAATCACTTGAAAGCTTTCCGCCCTTGGTGATGTACCTTTTTCTGAAGGCATTTCGTACATTTTCAAATATTTCAAGATATTTTCCCGAATCGCCGTCTCCGATAATATCACACATCTTGGAAACCAAAAGCGCACTGTATCCGCAAAACGCCGTTCCGATAAGCGATTTGTCTGTTCCACCGTCATAGGACAGCCAATCTCCGTACCCGCGAGGGTTGCGAATATTATCAACACTGTCGCAAAGGCAGTAATCCACCCACCTTTTTGCCGCAGATATGTTTTCACGGATGATGCTGTCATCTCCGTAAACGTGATAATACTCGTAAGGTATTACCGTTATAACGTCGCCCCAGGCAGGAGAGCCCTTGACCTTGTCAAAATCGCTCCAGACTATAGGTGCAACGCTGTCGATCATACCGTTGTCCGCTTGTGCATCGCGAACGTCCTGAAGGTACTTTTTGAAAAAAGCGCGACAATCGGCATTATACATTGCACTGAGACCAAACACCTGCGCGTCGCCAGTCCAGCCGAGTCTCTCGTCGCGCTGGGGGCAGTCGGTCGGAACGTTTATGAAATTGCTTTTCTGGCTTGCAATTATATTAGAGTAGAGCTTATTGATATTTTCGTCGGAGCAAATAAAGCTTGCACGGAAATCAATATCACTGTATATCATTCGGCTCTCAATACTCTGTAGTCTGCACTCACCGTCTATCTTAACACCCATATATCTGTAGCCGTGAAAGGTCATCTCGGGGCAAAATCTCTGCTCGCCGCCCCTGCAGATGTATTTGTCGGTGACCTTGGCGGTGCGAAAATTTTTGACGTAAACGCTTCCGTCGTCGTCGAGCATTTCACCGTATATAAAGGTCAGCTCGCTTCCCTCTGACGCATCAGATATTTTTATTTCGGGAACGCCTGCGTGATTCTGTCCGAAATCATAGATCAAAAATCCATCCTTTTCGTACAAATATTCACCGACAAAACGTTCCTTTTTCAGTGTAAGCGGAACGATCGCTCTTTCAAGTCGGTCGGTGTAGCCGTGATACATAACGGCATTCATCCATTCTGAATCGTCATAATCAGAGTGCCCGAAATCTCCGAGATCAAACCTGCCGTCCTGCACCTCTCCGTCAAAAAGATCGTTTTCAAGCGTCTGACCGAAGGCCATACGGAAGCTATCGTCACTTCCGAAGATCTCTTCCTCTCCGTCTTCATATTCAATGCAAACTCTGCACCAAAGCAGGGGCTTTGACGTATACGACTTATCCCCAAACCACGCGATCTTGCCAACCGCCCATCCATTGCCCAGCGCAAAGGTAAGCGTGTTAGCGCCAACCTTCAGATTATCCGTGAAATCGACTGAATAATAAGGTATTCTGACGTTATAATCGGTCCACCCGGGAGTCAGCATTTCCTCACCAAAGGCTTCAGAATTGCAGTATGCCTTAACGATTCCGAGTGCAGTATAATCCAACGTAGCCCTGCGAACAGCCTGCCTGACGACGAACTTCTTTCTGAAATATAATGCTCTCGGATCACTCCGCATATGTCCAATAAAAGCTATCATGTTTTCACCGTTACATTCGGAAAATTGAGCCGAAATGAATTCGCCTTTCTTATATTATCTACAAACATAATTATAAAACTAATAAGAAAGCGTGTCAATAGCAAAATCGGACACAAAACGCAAAAATGCACTACAAATCGGACATTATCGGTATTCAATCCCGCCAAATATGTCACCGTAGATCATTGCGACCTGATTGATTAGAATTGAAGTTTTATCCTTTCTGTTAAAATAATAATGCCCGACTCTCATGTTTCAGAGAATCGGGCATTGTAAAGGTTCACTTCTGCTCCCTTGCTCAAAAATGCCGATTGGCATCTTTTTATTTTCACTAAAATCCGAATTTCAAGAAAAGCCGCACTTTGCGCGCAAAGTGCCGAAAAACGGCGAAAAACGAAGAAAACCCGAGAAAATCTCGGGTTTTTCGGTTGGCATCTTTTTTGTCAACACGTGTTGGCTCGTGTTGACAAAAAAGATGCCTCGTGTCACTCAATCAAAACAATCTATGGATTTTATGCCAAACCAATAATTCAACTTGTTATGTGAATACTCAATTATTTCCTCAAAATCAGAAGCATTCAATGGTTTATCGGAAACATAGAACGATATTTTACGATTTCCCACAATACTTGTTACAGAATAATCGTGCAGAGGTTGCATATCTTCCACAAGGGATATAAAGTCGAATGTCGCCCCACCGTTATATGTAATAACACTACGGAGATCCAATCTATCTCCGACATCGACAAGGCAAAATGTATCTATGTGCTGTTCGCCATTTTTGACGTAAAAATATTTGATGATCTCAGCCTTGTCATATTCACTATAAATTATGGATAATCTATCGTTAAGTTTGCTTTCGTTTCCTTCTATGTTCTCTACACCAAGCCACCCTGGATAGTAAATACCGTATCTTTGAGAAAAGCCCAAGCCACCATCCTCAAAACTGCCGTCGTCTAATTTAGCCAACAGACTCATTTGTCTGATTTTATACGGATCATCCGGATATTTGGATTCATATTTGGTATAAAACTCAACACATACCCTATACTCACATTCGCTTGTTTTTAAGTCAAAAGTCATATATGCATAACATATCTGCTCACCTGGCACAATATGCTTTCCCGTACTTCCACCAGAATAAAAGGTAACACTTTCCAAATCGCCTTGATATTTGTCAAAAACATAGTCACAACCCTTTTTGAAATCATACATTGAAACAACGTGATCTGCAAAAAAAGTTTTAAATGTCTCTTGATTACCTTCTTGTACAGACATAAATAGTTGAGTTAATATCTGTTCCATATCCTTTCCAACTTGTTTTTCGTCAGGCTCATCAGAGCAAGCACATAATGTAAAGATGATAAGTACGGTCATTAAGAAACATATGATTTTTTTCATCGATCCACCACCTTTCTGAGTTTATTATAGCACAGTTTTCGGTGTTTTTCAAGACCTGAGGGGGAAAATCCGTTTGCGCGAAGCGCAACATCATTGGGCGCAAGCCCACATCATTGCGAAGCACATCATTTGCACGAAGTGCAACCTCGTTCATTTGTGTCCGCCTGCAGCGGAATGATGTTGACCTTCGGTCAAATGATGTTGCGTGCAAGCACGCAAATGATGTTGTGTCCTGCGGACACAAATGAAAAAATCCTGAAAGCATTGCTTTCAGGATTTTTTGGAGGTGACGGCTGGATTTAGAACCCTTAACTCGCCTTGCGGCGAGTTGTGCCAGTTCAAGCGGTCGGTCGGCAGCTCCAACGCAAAAGGGACACCTTGCGGTGTCCCTTGCGTTGG
>JAZSGD010000347.1:0-5807 GCA_045532555.1 Eubacteriales bacterium
CTTGATACCTTCCTTGGAAGCGTGTATTTTACAGTCAAAAAGACCCATATGTCGCTTTGGACCTCGCTTATCGGGGCGGTCGTGAATATTGGACTCAATCTTATTCTGATACCCGATTGGATGCTTGGCTGGGGTGCTATGGGCGCTTCGGTTGCTACGTTTGCAAGCTATTTCTTGGTCTATCTCATTCGTGCGCTGACGATGAAGAAATTTCTGCCGTTCAAGATGTACCACGGCAAGCTGCTTATCAACACTGTGCTTATAGGCGGTATTTCGTCATTTATGACTTGGTACGGATACAGCGGTCAGACTCTTGGATTATACGTATCTATCGGAATTTTGCTTGTAAGCGTGGTCTTTAACAGCCGCGACGTATATATTGCGTGCCGTCAGGTGCTCTCATCGGTGAGAGGCAAAAAGGGAAATAGTAACGAGTAATCGTTCAAAATGCAGAATTTACAAAAAATTCATAATTATTTTTGGTTTTCTCTTGCAATAAGGAAATAAATGTGATATAATTATTTCCGCGTGTGAAAACGCATAGAACAAGGGTGGTCCGCTGCTTTGCTCGCATGAACATCCGGATTTTAAGGAGGGCTTTAAAATGGATCTTATTAAGGCTTTTACAAATGAGCAACTCAAGGAAAACGTACCCCAGTTCAACATTGGTGATACCGTTCGCGTTCACAACAAGATCGTTGAGGGTACAAGAGAAAGAATTCAGATGTACGAGGGCACCGTTATCGCAAAGCACGAGGGCGGCATTTCCTCTACCTTCACCGTCAGACGTATCGCTTACGGCTGTGGCGTTGAAAAGACGTTCCCCCTTCATTCTCCCAACGTTGTTGCGGTAGACGTAATCCGTAAGGGTAAGGTTCGTCGTGCGAAGCTGTACTACCTCCGTGGTAGAGTCGGCAAGGCTTCCAAGGTTAAGGAAGATCTCGCAAAATAAGATTGATTCTTTATCGCTCATAGAGCAGAAAATATCGGAGGACAAGCATTTTTGCTTTGTCCTCCGATATTTTTTATTCGGCTTGAGTGATATGTAATTTTATGAGCTCTACCGCAGCCTTGGTTGCGGCGCCTAAGACTGCGAGGCTTTCGGAGTGATTAATCGAGGTTATATCGGGTAGTGGCTTGCCTGTGGCGGCGAATGCGCGTTTGACGTATCTAAGGGCGGTGCTGCCGAATTTCACCGTGTCGTATTCGATGATATATTTATCGGGTGAAAAGGCACAGTCGGCAAAATTGACGACTCTGTACAGCATTTTGCCAAGATCGTCCTCGGAGAGCATTTGTCGGTGCAGATTCGCGAGGGTATCGGTGCCGCTTGTGATCAGATTTTTTATATTGCAGATGCAGATTGGCTCGTAGCTCGAATAGATCGAGAGCGAAAGACCTTTTCCTACGTAGATATGTGCGATCTTGTCGCTCGTTTTGATGTCGATGGCATTGTGCTTGAGTGCGGACGCGATCGCCTCCGACGATTTGATGAAAAGCAGAGGCTTGATGCCGAAAAATCGGGCGGTGGTACTTTCGAGAACCGAGATGTCGCTCTCGGTTGCGGCGCAGACTTTTGTGATATCCAGTGAACTTGTAGGCTTTTCATCGGAGATCAATATGCAGATAGCGGAGATGCCGAATGGCTGCTTGACGGCATTTGCGCCGATGCGCGCGAGGAAGAGATTGAGGTTGTCGCCAAAGGTGATGCTTGTATCGTAATCATACTGCTCGTAGAATCTGCATTCTGATTTTCCTCTGATTATGGTCATCGAAAAGCTTGGAGAGGAGACGTCGACGACGAGAACTGACAAGGCTTCGTTTAAGATATGGCAGTACACGGGTCTGCTATCCTCGGGGAAGGAGTACTTCTTATAGGTGAATTTGCACTCATCCATAACGGTGAGAAATTTACCTGCGGTAACGAGGCTGACTCCTGCCTTTTCGGCTATTGCTGCGCGGGTGATCTTTGGCACTGTCAGGCAAGCATCCGTCATTTTGTCGATAAGCTTGCGGCTTATACGGAGAGATTTCTTTTCAAATTTATATCTTTTCATCGTTTTTCCTTGATTTTTGTCGGTCGTTGATATAATTATATAATGAAAACCCTATTTGTGTCAAGAGAAAATGCGGTTTTAGCCACTTTGATGAAAATTTTGTAAAAAAAGACGAAAAAAATTCAGGAAAACTCTTGACAAGATGAAAAGTTAATGGTATAATAATATGCCGCATAAAAATGGCTTTTTTAAGTATGCAGTTTTTTGCTTTTCGGAGCAGAGCGGCATCGCCATCATAGCGAGACTTGTATGAAAGAGAGGTGCTTTTCGTGTTTGCTATTATCGAAACCGGCGGAAAGCAGTACAAAGTAACAGAGCAGGATATTATCTTTGTTGAGAAGCTTGACTGCGAAGAAGGCGCAGAGCTCACGATCAACGAGGTCGTTGCAGTTTCTACGGATGCTGGCTTTAAGGTTGGCGCTCCTTACGTTGAGGGTGCTTGCGTTAAGGCAACCGTTGTAAAGAATGGCAAGGGCAAGAAAATTTATGTCCTTAAGTATAAGGCAAAGAAGGACTCGAAGAAGAAGATCGGTCACAGACAGCCTTACACAAAGATCCAGATCACATCTATCGTTGGTTAATTTGTTATGACGAAGTTAGTATTTTTCCGTACAGGCGGTGTTTTTTACGGCTTTGAGGAGCAGGGTCACACAGGATACGGCGAGGAGGGCGATGACGTCCTTTGTGCCGCGTTGTCTGCGATGACGATGCTGATCATCAATACCGTTGAGGTGGCTTACGCTTCCTCCATTGATTTTACGATCGATGAAGAAACTACTAATATCAAAGTGAGATCCAAGGCCGCGCTCCCCGAATATGAGGAGGATGAGCTGAAAAGATATGCGGTATCGGGAATCTTTCTCGCATACTATAAGCAGATCGAGGATATGCTTGAGGAATATTACGACTATCTTGATGTGTCTGTTGTGGACAGACCCTACGAGGACGATTGATTCCTGGTGGGAATGCACTACGGTGCAAAAGAAATTTTTTAGGAGGATAATATTATGGTAAGACTCAGTTTACAGTTCTTTGCTCATAAGAAGGGTGTCGGTTCTACTAAGAACGGCCGTGACAGTGAATCTAAGCGTCTTGGCGTTAAGAGAGCTGACGGTCAGGCAGTTGTTGCCGGCAACATCCTCGTAAGACAGAGAGGAACAGCTATCCATCCCGGTAACAACGTTGGTATCGGTAAGGATGATACTCTTTTTGCTCTTATCGACGGTAGAGTTAAGTTTGAGCATAAGGCAGGCGGAAGAAAGCAGGTTAGCGTATACGCTGACTAATCTTCTGTGAGATAGATAAGGGGTGCAAAAAACGCACCCCTTATCTATTTTTTGCGCCCTCCAAAAATCTCCGGATACCGCGTCTTTATACGCAAGCGAAGCTTGCTGTCCTCAAAAGCGGCTCGACTTACGAAAAGTAAGCACACGCAGGCTTGCGCTTGCTTACTCGAGTTTGCTGAAGCAAACATCGACTTCGCTTTGCTTTTTCCGGTACGTCTTGTCTCCGAAAATTTTTGGAGGACTATTTTTTTAGACATTAAAGAAGATGCGCCTTGCTTGCGACAAAAATCGAAGGGCTTGTCTTTTTTTGTGGGTTTAATGATGATAGCAAATATCAAAAAGGTATTGTTTTTTGTGTTGATTTGTGATAAAATAGGGTATCAAGGAAAATAGGAGTATTTATGAAAATACTTTACGAGGATAAATACCTGATCGTTTGCGAGAAGCCCGTGGGGGTGGAGTCGCAAAGGAGCAGCTCGGGAAAAGACGATATGCTGACGCTTCTGTCGCAGTACAGAGCCGAGAGGGGCGAGGATAGCTACGTCGGGCTCGTTCACCGATTGGACGTGGCGACGGGTGGCGCGATGATATACTCCAAAAGGGAGGATATGACGGGGAAGCTGTCGGCGCTCGTGCAATCGGGTGACTATAAAAAGACCTATCTTGCCGTTGCTCATGGAGAGCCCCCGGTGCGTGAGGGTGAGATGCGCGATCTTCTTTACCACGACAAGAAAAAGAACAAATCCTACGTTTGCGATAAAAAGCGGCAGGGAGTCAAGGAGGCGGTTGCAAATTACCGTTTGCTTGAGACTGTGGAGCGGAGCGAGGGCGAGAAGATATCTCTTGTTGAGGTCGGGCTGATCACAGGCAGAACGCATCAGATAAGGGTACAGCTTGCTTCGAGAAGGATGCCTCTTGTTGGGGACGGAAAATACGGCAGCCGCGACAACAAGGCAAGCTGCGCGCTTTGGTCGTATAGAGTTGAGTTTATACACCCGATTATGAAAAAAGCGGTTGTTTGTGAATGTTTCCCCGAAGACTGTTATCCGTGGTCTTTGTTTTCAATAGAAGAGGAAATTAGCAAAAAAGATAGCATAAATGGAGGTTCTTATGAATAAGCAGATTGAAAAGTACGGCGAGCTGATCAAGTCCTACGTTAAGGAAAACTATAAAAAGGTGTTCCGTGAGCCTTCGGGTGTTATGCAGCACAAGTACATCGTTCCCGGAAGTGTATACGAATCTTTGTGGGATTGGGACAGCTGGACGACTAATATTGCTTTGCGTGCGGTCGCTTCAAGCGAGGACATCGGAGAATATGAAAAGGGATGTGTTTTGAACTTTTTAGATAAGACAGACGCTATTGGTAGAATCCCGATTTTAATAATGCCCGGCGGTGCAAGTCCCGGATATAACGATAAGATCAATATGAACGTACATAAGCCTTGCCTTGCACAGCATGCACTTTTTGTATGCGAGCAGAACGGGGATTGTGAGTGGCTTCGTGACAAATTTTCATGCATGACAAGGTTTGTGGATTTTTACTATGATCATTGCCGTCACGAATCGGGCTTGTATTTTTGGCTTAATGACGTTGCTATTGGTATCGACAACGATCCGTGCGTATTTTATCGACCTGAGAAAAGTTCGGCTACGATTTACTTGAATTGCTTGATGTATAAGGAACTTTGTGCAGTTTCGGAAATCGCGCGGAACTTGGGTCTTGAGGACGTGGCTGCAAAGTATGCCGAAAGAGCAGAGGATCTGAAGATATGTATCCGCGACGGTCTTTGGGACGAGAGGAACGGATTTTTCTATAGCGCAGATCTCAATCTTCGTCCGATAGACAGCGGAGAGAAGATGCACAACGGTTGTCCGAGAAACTACAGCTTTTTGCTTCAGAAGATCGACGTGTGGTCAGGATTTATGGCTATGTGGGCAAATATTGCAACTCCCGAGCAGGCTGAGAGAATGGTAAAGGAAAATTATCTGAACGAAAAGACCTTCTATTCTGCGGGCGGTGTGCGTTCACTGTCCAAGGCTGAAAAAATGTACCGCGTGATAAAATCGGGTAATCCGTCGTGCTGGACAGGCCCTATTTGGGGTATTGCCAACTATATGACGTTTGTTGGACTTATAAATTACGGCTATGAGAATGAGGCTCGAGAGCTTGCCGAAAAGACCGTTTTGATGTTTGGTAAGGATATAGAAAAATACGGTAAGATGCACGAGTATTACGATCCCGACACCTGCGAGGGTGTACATAATCTCGGTTTCCAGAGCTGGAATCTGTTGGCGGTAAATATGTACGATTACTTGTTGGAAAAGTAATTGAGGTGTTTTCTTTATTATAGATACAAAAGCGAAAGCCTCCCTTTTGGGCGGGGTTGGGTTTTAATTATTACTATACGCCACTATACGTCGGGGGGTTTTTCTAAAAAATCGGTTAAAATCGGAGCGTAGCCAT
>JAZSGD010000030.1:0-8774 GCA_045532555.1 Eubacteriales bacterium
CACTTGGCAACCTGACCGAACGCGAAAGAACCATAATTGATATGCGATATTACGGCAACAAAACGCAGACCGAGATAGCAGAGAAGATCGGTGTTTCTCAAGCGCAGGTATCAAGACTTGAAAAGTGTGCGCTTGAAAAAATGCGTAAGCAGATGGTGTAGCTGCCAGCGGCACGACGAGAATATTGTCCCTTGCGCGTCGCGTGTAAAAAATCACAAAAAGAACCGACCCCCACGGGAGTCGGTTCTTTTTGCGTTAAGTATAAAATTACTTCGTCTTGATGCCGCCGATAAGATCGCCCCAACGGTCGTCCTTTTCGTCAGCCTTCTTGTCAAAGCCTGTTGCGATGATAGTGATCTGCATCTCGTCCTCGAGCTCGTCGTCAAAGCCGACACCCCAGATGATGTTCGCGTCGGGATGAGCTTCGTTCTGGATAAGAGTAGCTGCAAGCTCTGCGTCCTCGAGACCAACGTCGGGAGAAACAACGAATCTGATAAGGATTCCGTGAGAGCCCTTGATGGAGGATTCGAGGAGAGGACTGGAGATGGCCATCTTCGCAGCAATCTCTGCCTTGTCCTTACCGGTAGCCACGCCGGTACCCATGTGTGCGTAGCCTGCGTCTCTCATGATAGTGGAAACGTCTGCAAAGTCAAGTGCGATGAAGGAGTCGCCGTTTACGAGATCGGAGATACTCTTAACACCGGTGTAAAGTACGCTGTCAGCAACCTCAAATGCGTTCTTGAGAGTGATTCTCTGGTCGCTTGCTTCCTTGAGCTTATCGTTGGGAATGATGATGAGAGCGTCAACGAACTTGGAGAGCTCAGCGATGCCGTCCTCTGCATTCTTTGCTCTTACCTTACCCTCAAAAGAGAAGGGACGGGTAACGATACCGATGGTAAGTATGCCCATTTCCTTTGCGATACGAGCAACTACAGGAGCTGCGCCCGTACCTGTGCCGCCGCCCATACCTGCGGTAACGAAGACCATGTCGGTCTCGCCGAGGAGAGCCTTGATCTCGTCGAGAGATTCTTCAGCCGCGCGCTTACCGATCTCAGGGCGAGCGCCTGCACCTCTGCCGCCGGTCAGCTTTTCGCCGATAACGAGCTGCGAGGGAGCGTTGGAACGGTTGAGAGCCATACGGTCGGTATTGACGGTGATGAACTCTACTCCACGAAGATTGGAGAAGATCATTCTGTTGACGGCGTTATTTCCGCCTCCGCCTACGCCTACTACCTTTATGTTGGCGCCAACACCGATTGTTTCGTCGTGTTCAAATAATCCCATTTCTGTAATCCTCCGATTTATATATTCCTAAATTTTATTTTATCAAATCACACCGTTCGGTGTAAAATAACCTAATTTAATGATAATACATTTGCGATAAAAAAGCAATAGTTTTTTTAAAAATTTTGAAAATGCTTGTGTTCTAAAAAACACGGCTCAGCTTTTGAAAAAATCTTTTGTAAAGGTAGCGCCGTAGGTTCCCGAATACATGCTGTATCTTAAGGAACTTGCCGAGGTCGTCATAGTCGCGACGTAGGTGCTTCCGTTGACTATCAGATGCTCGATAAGCGGTACTCCGATAGCTCGGAGCGAAATATCGACCAGATGCGTCAGGTTGTGGTCGGCGGCGCTCGGTTCAAGACTTCCGCTTGGATGGTTATGCGCGATCAGAACGCTCGCGGCATTATAGATGACCGCGTCTCTCGCGATCTGCTGTGGCGATACCGCGATCTCGGTCGGACCGCCCCCATCAAGCTCGATTATTTTTATGATTTTCATATTGGAATCAAAGAAAAGAACGCAAAGCTTTTCCTTTTGACATCCGTGAAAATAATCGACAAGGAACTCTCCGATAGATGACAGCGTAGAAAACGTTTGTCTGACGTCGGGTGAGACCGTCTTTGTGCGGTTCATTATTCTGCCTATCAAAAAGAGATATTCTGCAGTAGCTTTACCGACACCGTTGACCCTGCAAAGTCTGTCGGGCTCGGCGGAGAACACCCCGTCCAGAGAGCCGAATTCACTTATCAGGTCGTGTGCGATTCCATTGACGTTGATTCTTGGTATAGCGTAGAAAAGCAAAAGCTCCAGAAGCTCGTGGTCTGAAAAGACTCGGTCGGAAAACTGAGAAAATTTGCTCTTCATTCGAGCACGATGCCCGGCGTGAGTCGATTTTGTGTTTGGCATAGGATCCTCAGTACGTGCAATTTTTGTTTGGTGAGCGAAATTAAAGTGCATATATTTTCTTCCCGTGCCCAAATCCCTTTATTGACACAAGAACTTATTTGAGACGTCTTGCAAAAGACAATGCATAAATATTTAGTCGCGGTCACTGTGCGTTCACTTTTGTGCCGGCTCTTTTCTTTGCGATAGAAAGGAAAGAAAGAGCATAGACGGATCAAAGGCGCGACGAATTAGCAGTTTTAATCTTAACCGCCTCTACGTATGTGATATAATTTACAGACCAAAACGTGAGGTGAAAAAATGACAGTTGAATTTATAAGCGCAAAGATAACGGTTTGTGAAGACGGGAGCTTCGGCATCGTGGTCGAAGGTGAAGAAAAAACATTTTACCACAGTCTCTGCCGTGACCGTTCGAAAGTCGAGCGACTCGTCCGATTGATAAACAACGGGGAAGTGAGTCGACTTCATATCGACGATATCATAGAGGATTTTTTGGAATGACCTATGATCCTCACAAAAACTTTATCTTATATCAGATTTAAATGCGACAGCCCTGCCGATGATGTGTATCTTTTCAAGATCTCTGCCCGTAAATACAAGCGGCTCGTAGCTGCTGTTTTCGGGAATGAGCATAAGCTTTTCGCTTTCGGGATAGTAGTAAACGCGCTTGAGCGTTGCCTCGTCGTTGATGATGACCGCGGCGATCTCTCCGTTGTTGACCGTGTCGGATTTCTTAATAAACACGGTGTCTCCGTTGCAGATCCGCGCGTCCTTCATGCTGTCGCCCTTTGCAATAAGGCAGAAATCAGCATCGGTCTCAGCGTCGGTAACGACCATATCACCGTCTTCCTCGTTTGCAAAAATGGGAGCGCCGCAAGCGATCTCGCCGACAACGGGAAGAAACTTGAATTTTGTGTTCTTTATCTCTGCGACCGAGGGATTATCGGAGGTTCCGAGGAGGTAGGTCTCGCTTACGTTAAGAGCCTGAGCCATAGCGCATATAGCGTCTGCCTTCGGAACGTAAACGCCGCTGAGATATTGACTTAAACGGGGCTTTGAAATACCCGTTCGTCTTGAGAGCTCGGCGGCTCTCATATTTTTTTCGGCCATGGCGGATGCCAGGCGAGTTTTAAAATCTATCATACGGAACCTCGTTAGAACTCCCAAACGTCAAAGGACGTTTCGTGATTAGTTAAGCTTACTGTAATATTATACCGCAAAGTTAAGCAAATGTCAATAGGTTTTTTGAAAAAAGTTAAACAATATTAATTAAAATTTTCGATTTTTTGCTATTTTTCGTTATTATACTCCGAATTAACGAAAAACAGAACGCTATCGCAAATCATGATGCAAGAATTGTGCAAAAAAATTTCAACAGCGACATTCTAAGATCGCCACGAAAGCCTTGTATAATAAGGGATATCGCCCTTTTGAAAATTTTTCCGTTCTTCATGTCTTTGGGGGTTGACAAAATAGAACAGATGTGCTATAATTGGCACAGTTAAGGTTGCAGGGCAGTCAAAAGCAGATCGTTTTTGGGCAGAAGCTGCAATAACTTGTTTGGATGCGTAAAGGTGATGATATTACAGTCTCCGATCTCAAAAAGCCTTGTCGCACAAAGAATATCGACGGACATACGGATCTTTTCAAGCTTCAGCCGTTATCCGACGGTTATTTTTTTGAACACAGAGTTAAGCAAACTTAACGAGCATATAGCGTCTGTTTGGTTCTCTTCTGCCGAGTCAAGCAGACGCGGAAAGGTTAAGATTTTGGCGATACAAGGAACTTGCCCATATTTGCAGAGCCTGAAGGAAAAGGACAAGATCCGATGCGAGTGTGCAGGATTCAAATTTCCCGACAGGATTGCGCGCCGCGAGATAGTGTACGGCTTTTGTGCACACCCGACGGCATATAAAAATTGTCCGTTCAAGCAGACAATGGATAGATATTACTATGAAAGGAAGTATGCAAGTGAAACTGACAAGCAGAATATTCAGAGGTCTCATAGCCTTGAAAAACAAGCAGATAAAGCTCGAAAGAGAGCGAAGCCGAGGCTATAAAGAGACCAACGACATACTCGCGGCATATCTTGCGCTTCTCGTTGAGAAGCACGGTAGTGCACGAGTTCCCAAGGAGCTGATACGAGAGGCTCTCGGTAGCTATCGCGCCGTAGTAGGTGCGATAGGCGACGATTACGTGATAACCGTTGAGAGATGCAACGAAGAAAGCGACAAAACGAAGGATAGCGGAAGCGAAAAGACAAGAGATGGCGCGACCGCGACAGCGGACGTAGGAGATGGCGAGAACTAAATATGAGCGCTGGCTTGAGTCCTGCGGTCTTGAGCGCGTTCGCCGACTTGCCGACGAGGGATTGTCGGACGAGGAGATCGCGATCGCGTGCGGCATTGAGCTGCCCACGTTTCGACTCTGGAAGCGCAAGCATCCCGATTTTGCCGAGGCGCTCGGTCTTGGCAAGGAAAACGCCGACTACGATATAGTCAAAGCCCTTTATAAAAAGGCGACGGGCTACAACGTGGCGGTGGACAAGACCTATAAGCTCAAAAGAGTCGAGTTTGACCCCCAAACAGGCAAGAAGATACGCGAGTACGAGGAGCTTGCGACGGGAGTCGACACCGCCCACGTGCCTGCTGACCTGCGAGCCGAGATCTTCTGGCTCAAGAACCGCCAGCCTGAGCGTTGGAGCGAACGACCCGAAAGGGAATCGTACGAAGGCGAGGGCGGCGGAGTCGTCGAGATACCCGGGGCGGATTCGATCGACGACGAGATCTGAGGAGGACAGAGCAGATGGCAGGCCATACAAAAGCAAGCAGCACCCGAGAAAAAAAGGTAGTTTGGCGACCTCAACCGAGGCAGGCTGCGTTTATGCGAAGGCTCGAGGACGAGGCGCTTTACGGCGGTGCGGCAGGCGGCGGCAAATCGGATTGCGCGCTTGCCGAGGCACTGCGGCAGATAAATATACCGCACTATCGCGGTCTGATACTCCGCAAGACCTACCCACAGCTCTCCGAGCTTATAGATCGCTCCTATTCGATATACTCGGATTTCTGTCCCGATGCGATCTATAACGAATCGAAGCACTTTTGGCTCTTTCCGTCGGGCGCGAAGATATATTTCGGATCGCTTGCTCATGCCTCTGATCGATACAATTATCAGGGAAAGCGCTACGATTTCATAGATTTCGACGAGCTGACGCAGTTCACCTTCGACGAATACAGCTATCTGTTCTCGCGAAACCGCCCAAGCGGCGCGGGGACGAGGTGCTATATGAGAGCGCAGGCGAATCCGGGAGGTATCGGTCACGGCTGGGTCAAGGAGAGATTTATTACCCCCGCGCCACCGATGACTACGATCTGGGAAACGGTTAAGATCCGCTTTCCCGACGGACACGAGGAGGAGCGAAAAAAATCCCGAATCTTCGTGCCGTCTACGGTCTTTGACAACAAGATCCTGCTTAGCAACGATCCCGACTACCTCACTCGCCTTGCCTCTCTGCCCGAAAACGAGCGTGCGGCACTGCTTTACGGTGATTGGAACGGCTTTGCGGGGCAGGTATTTACCGAGTGGAAGAACGACCCCGACCGATACCTTGATCGCACCGCGACCCACGTCATCTCTCCCTTCAGAATACCGAAGCATTGGCGGATCTACCGCGGTTTCGACTGGGGATATTCACGGCCCTTTTCGGTCGGCTGGTATGCCGAGGATACCGACGGAGTCCTTTACAGAATCCGCGAGCTTTACGGCTGTACGAACACGCCAAACGAGGGCGTGCGCTGGGAGGCAGAGAAGGTCGCGGCAGAGATCAGACGGATCGAGCGCGAGGACGAAAATCTTTCGGGCAGAACTATTCACGGAGTCGCCGATCCCGCGATATATCAGAAGAACGGCGGCGAGAGCATCGGCGGTATCATGGAAAAGCAGGGGGTTTATTGGGATAGGGCAGACAATTCTCGTATAGCGGGGAAGCAGCAGATACACAATCGCTTAGCCTTCGACGAAAACGGGAAGCCAAGGCTTTACGTGTTCTCGACCTGTCGGCAGTTTATAAGAACGTTTCCTTGCCTCGTATACGACTCGTCCGACGTTGAGGATGTGGACACTTCGGGCGAGGATCACATATACGACGAGCTGCGCTACGTGTGTATGGAGCGTCCCGTGCCCGCGATAAAGAAGCCGAAGCAGAGCTTGATCCTATCGGCAGACCCGCTTGACCTTTACCGTCAGAGTGACGACAGCTATACGGTAAGGGCAAGATTTAAATAAACAAGAAAGGACATTTACCTAATGAACGAACATAAAACGGCAATCCCCGATCTTTCCTTGGCGATCAAAACGCTTATTCGATATAAAAGAGAAAAGGCGGAGCTTGAGAGCAGGATAGCGTCGGAGGGCGATATATGGCGCGCGGTCTATACGGGCGGCGAGTCGTCGTCCTGGATATTCAACAGTATAGTCAATAAGCACGCCGACATCATCGACAGTATTCCTTCCTGCGTTTGTCTCCCTCGAGAGAAGCGCGACGAAAAATATGCCGAAACACTATCCAAGATCATTCCCGTCATCACTCAAAAATGCGGCTTTGAGCAGACCTATTCAGACAACTGCTGGGAAAAGCTCAAGCACGGCACCGCCGCGTACGGAGTTTTTTGGAACAACGCGCTTGAGGAGGGACTTGGCGATATCGATATTCGCGCGCTCGCAATGGAAAACATCTATTGGGAGATCGGCGCGACCGATATTCAGGACTCGAAAAACCTTTTTATCGTCTCACAGAGCGATATCGATGCGCTTGAGGCAACGTGGGGTATTGACTACGGCGAGCTTCGTGAGCAGGACAGTGCGCTTGCCTCGTCGCTCGGAATGAGCGTTAGCGACGGCAAGTGTGTCGTCGTTGATTGGTACTATAAAAAGTATCTTTCCGACGGCTCTGTGCTGTTGCATATGTGCAAATTCATCGGCGATCGCATCCTTTACAGCTCGGAGAGCGACCCGAGCTGTACTGGCGGTTGGTACGAGCACGGTCAGTACCCGATAGTATTCGACAGGCTCTATCCGACGGGACAGGCATACGGCTTTGGCGTTATCGCGACCTCGGCAGAAGCGCAGAGATACATCAACCGCATCGATGCAAATATTCTCGAATATTCGGACTGGGCATCTCGCGTGCGCTTTTGGGCAAAAAGGAGTCTCGGTGTCAATGAAAAGGAGTTTATGGATCTTGACCGAAGCATCGTGGAGGTCGAGGGAGATATCGACGAAGAAAAGCTTCGTCAGATCGAAATCTCTCCGATAGACGACTCGGTCATGAGCGCAAAACAGCTCAAGATCGAGGAGCTCAAGACCGTCACGGGCTCGCTTGACGTATCTCAGGGAGGAATTACCGGCGGCATCACGGCGGCATCGGCTATAAGCATCCTGCGCGAAGCGGGAGCGAAGGCATCGCGTGACGGCATCGAGGAGACCTACCGCGCTTACGTCAAAATAATAACGCTGGTCATTGAGCTGATACGTCAGTTTTATGACGAGAACCGAGTTTTCCGCATAGTCGGAGAGGACGGATCGAGAGAATATCTTGATTTCTCGGGAAAGCGCATCAGAGCAGACGAGAACGGATACAGACCTCATTTCGACATCGAGATTAACGCGGTCAAGAAAGCGCCGAGCGAGTCCGAAAAGAAAAATCAGTTCGCCAAGGAGCTTTACGACACGGGCGCGTTCAGACCCGAAAATGCCGCGCAAACGCTGCTTATGCTGGAGATGATGGATTTTGAAGGCGTCGGAATGCTCAAGGCGTCGATCCGTTCACTCTACGGAGACGGAAAAGAGGAGAAAAATGATTAAGGCGGAGTTTTCAAGGTGCGAGGGAGACTGGCTCAGATTGCGAATAGACGGTCACGCAGGCTATGGCGGGGAGGGCAACGATATCGTTTGTGCCGCTGTGTCGGGAATATTCTATTCGCTCTGCGGCTATCTTTCAAACTTTTACTCCGACGAAGTCAGACTCGACTACGTAGGCTCGGGACACGCAGACGTGCGATGCTCTGCAGTTGGCGAGGAGGCAATGAAGCTTGCCTGCATCGGCATCTGGCAGATCTCGCTCACGTATCCCGAATACGTTGAAGTCGAAAATCACGCGTGGAATTGGAAAATGAACCCCTGCCGCGCGTAAAGTCACCGACAACGGTGGGAAAGGATTACGTTTTTACTTATGGAAGAAAACAAAACGGAGATCTTCGAGGACGAAGACGCTATCGGGGCGTTACCCGAGGACGAGAGCGCGGAGGACGGCGATCCTTTTGAGGATAGCGATACGCTTTCCGCAGAGGAGCTAAGACGTGCCGAGCGCGCCGAATACGACAGGCTTATCAGATCGCGGTTCAAGGATTTTTACACCGAGGACACGCAGAGAATGATAAACCGCCGGTTTCGCAAATTCAAGGAGCTTGAGGAGAAGCTCAAGGTGATCGAGGAGGAAACAAACGCGAAAAATGCCGAGAAGTCGAAAAAATTAACCCGCGACGCTCTTGTGGCAAGTATTCGCGAGTCCTCTGAGGCGCTCAAAAGGG
>JAZSGD010000018.1:0-4813 GCA_045532555.1 Eubacteriales bacterium
TCTGCTTGACCAAACGCTTTCATAGTCGTGGCGCAGTTGAGATACACCGTTCCCACGGATACGGGATCGCCTACTCCCTTTTGCTCGATAAGCTCGAGTGCGGAGTTAACGGCTGATAAAGCCTTCTCCCTTTCGGCTGTTCTTCTGTAATATCCCACCTTCTCATTGAGTATCTCTAAAAGTCCGCGCATATCTCCAAGCGCGATAGCCTCGCTCTCCCAATAATCGAGAAGTCGGCGAACGGCAGGAAGATCATTTTTCGAGAAAAAATCATTCAGCTTATCAAATATACGCGTCAGGGGAACGGTTTTGTAGTTTTCCTTAGAACAGCTTGAGCAGCTTATATTTTCATTCATCAACTTTTCCTCCTAATAAGCTTTAGATTTTAACCTCACTTCAATTATAGCACGCAAGGTATACGTTTGTCAATAAATGGATGTAAAATTGGGAATATCACTTGACAAAATTGCACTAATCTTATATAATAAATGTATAACATAAGTTTGCGGAGACGTATCACGGCAAAAGGCGCTTTGGGGCTTTTGTTTTGGTGTGTCTTTTTGCTTTTCGGAGAAAGGAGGACGAAGCTTGCTGAACGATTTTTATTTGACTATATCACCGTCAGCCGTTGTGATAATTGCGATTTCAATAATGCTTTTTTCGGGATTTGCGCTGACGAGAATTACGAAGCTGCTTCGGCTTCCAAACGTTACTGCGTATATAATTGCGGGAATTCTGATAGGTCCGTTCTGCCTTGATCTGATTCCCGAAACGGTTATTCAGGGTACGGATTTTATTTCCGATATTGCGCTGGCATTCATCGCGTTCAGCGTAGGAGAGTTTTTCAAGGTATCGTCCCTTCGAAAAAACGGACTTAAAACGTTGGTTATAACCGCTTGCGAGGCACTTATCGCCGCATTTTTAGTATTCATCCTTACTTTCTTTATTTTGAGACTCGATACCGTTTTCTCGGTCGTTCTTTCAGCTTTGGCTGCTGCGACCGCGCCTACCTCAACTGCAACGACTATTCGTCAAACTAAGGCAAAGGGAGAGTTTGTTGACACGCTTCTCCAAGTCATAGCGCTTGATGACGTGCTCAGCCTTATCGCGTTTAGTATCGCGCTTTCGGTTGCCGGTGCTCTTATCGGTGGATCGGGTAGCTCTGTATCTCCCACGGTCATCATTATGCCTATACTTATCAATATTGGAGTAATGATCCTGGGTGCATTTTTCGGTTTCTTTTTAAAATGGCTTATGCCCGTAAAAAGATCGACGGATAACAGACTGATTATTTTGATCAGTATGCTCTTTTTGTTCTGCGGAATTTGTACCCTTCTCGATATCTCGCCTCTGCTTGGCTGTATCGCGATGGGAATGGTATACATCAACATCACGGGAGACGATAAGCTTTATAAGCAGCTCAACTATTTCAGCCCACCTGTTATGCTTCTTTTCTTTGTCCGATCGGGAGCAAATCTGCAAATTGAGTCTCTGTTTACCTCGTCAGGAAGCTCGGGCGCGGTTCCGATAATTCTGATCTCGATCCTCTACTTTTTGGTCAGAATGGTTGGAAAATACGGAGGTGCATTCCTCGGCGGATTTATCACAAAGAGCCCCAAGGGCATACGCAACTATCTCGGACTTGCTCTTATCCCCCAAGCAGGAGTTGCTATCGGTCTTGCGGCAATGGCGGCGCGTACACTTGGCGGAGAAACAGGCGAAAGTCTGCAAACAATAATTCTCGCTTCAAGTATCCTATATGAGCTTATAGGCCCTGCGTGTGCAAAGCTCTCGCTTTATCTTTCGGGCTCATACTCAAATAAGATAGAGGATCTCGCGCCAGTAGATCCCATCGGTGATGACGGCAAGCCCAAGAGTGAGGTAGAACTGCTTGTCGAACGTATAAATAAGATACGCGAGGAGCTTCCCGACCCTGAAAAACCAGAGATATCTCCCGAGGAGCAGGCATTTACGGAAGCGGCCGATGAACAATTCGAAGCTTTGTCAGAGCTACAAAAGCGAAGATTCAGAAATCGCAGATAGAAAGGATTTAATCATGAATGTAAATGATATACTGAATACGGTCGACCCTATAAGCCGATTGCTCGGTGAATGGTCAAGCAGGCTTGACCTATGGTCGATACTTTTAAGAACCGCAATGTCAATACTTTTCTCCGCAATAATAGGTTGGGAGCGTTCCACAAAGCGTCACGCGGCGGGTCTGCGCACGTTTATGCTGATATCACTGGCATCTACTATGTCGATGCTGCTTGATATTTTCATTATGACGACCTTTAGCGTGTCCTTCCCTATGGTGTCTGCGGCGGTCGTTGTCGGAATTGCTATAATCAGCTCCAATTCCATTCTTTTCAGCTCGAAAAATCAGATCAAAGGACTTACAACCGCGGCGGCACTCTGGGCGGTCGGATTTATCGGTCTGCTTATAGGCGCAGGGTTCTATACGGTTTCCGTTATCGGTTTTGTGACGATGATGCTCTGCCTTTCTACCTTTCCTCACCTCGAGCGAATATTCAAGAATAAGTCAAATCATTTCGAGGTACATCTCGAGCTTAAAAACAAGGAAAATCTGCAAAGCTTCGTTGCAACGATACGTAAGCTTGGTATGAAGATAGACGATATCGAGGTCAACCCTGCTTACATAACCTCGGGCTTGAGCGTTTATACCGTTGCGCTTACGATTCAGAGCCAAGAGCTTAAAAAATATAAGACTCACAGTGAGATAATCGAGGCACTGAGGTCTATCGACTATATCTATCACATCGAGGAGATCACCTGATTCCAACATAAAAAAAAGAACGATTAGGAGCTTTTATGGATACACCTATACTGATAATTTGCATTTTCTCGCTCTGCATATCCGCTGTCTGTCTTATCACGGTGATCGCTTTATATGGGAAAATGAAAAAGCTTTCGGACGGTGGCAAGACCGAGCGACAGCTTGGTGAGCTTAAGGAAAGTATATATAACGAATTTTCGCGTAACCGCACCGAGCAAAATGCGGTCGCTCGTGCTCAGCGCGACGAGGTCTCAAGGCAGATGTCGGATATTAATAAGCAACTCAAAGAGCTAACCGAAACCAACCGTGAGCAGCTTCTTCACATATATCGTGAAATGGCTGCGGGAATAAATACAGTTCGTGAAAAGAACGCTGAAATGACCGAAAAGCAAAATCAGCGTATTGAGGATTCTCTCTCGAAGATCCGCGAGAGCAACGAAAAGAAGCTTGATGAAATGAGAGCCGTCGTTGACGAAAAGCTGACAAACACCCTCACACAAAGGCTTGACAGCTCGTTTAAAACGGTTTCAAATCAGCTTGAAAATCTTTATAAGGCTCTTGGCGAAATGAAAGAGATGTCTGGCGGCATTACCGAGCACGTCACCTCGCTCAATCGTGTATTGACCAACGTAAAGGCAAGAGGCACGTGGGCGGAGGTTCAGCTTAAAAACATTCTCGACCAGACTATCCCGAATATGTACGTTGAAAATTACGCTCCTACGGCAAGCTCGAAGGAAAGAGTGGAGTTTGCTATCAAGATCCCGTCGGGCGAGAATTATTCCGAAATAACCTATCTCCCTCTCGACTCCAAATTCCCGATGGAAGATTACGTCCGTCTTTGCGAGGCGGCAGATCGGGCCGACCCCGAGGCAACCAAGGCGGCAAGAAAAGCGCTTGAGGAGAGAGTTATTCAGGAGGCTCGCGCTATCCGAAAGTACATAAGCGTACCCAAGACTACTCCGTTTGCAATAATGTATCTCGCAAGCGAAGGACTTTATGCCGAGATAGCCTCCTCCCCGAATGCTATTCCCGAAAGACTGCAGACCGAGTTCAATATTATGATCGCGGGTCCTTCAACAATCACCGCCCTGCTTAATTCACTTGCTATGGGCTTCAGATTTGCCGCTATCAACGAAAAGGCGAACGAGGTTAGAAAGATACTCGCGGCAGTCAAATCGCAGTACGATAACTTCTCTACCGTTCTGGCAAAGGCGAAGAAAAAGATCGACGAAGCGGGTAAGACGCTTGACGACGCACAGCACAGAAACGATATTATTCAAAAGAAGCTCAAGGCTATCGAGGAGATCGATACTTCCGAGGGCGAGGAGATACTCGGCATCGAGCAGGTATCCGTGTCGAACTTTGATGAAGAATAATTACAAACGGGCTGATTTTCAGCCCGTTTCTTATTGACAAATATGCCAAAATATGTTATAATATTTAATGAATTATTGTATATTTCAGAAAGGTTGATTTATGCTTCTTGCTGCTACCTGCCTTTTCGGTCTTGAGAGACAGTTAGGCGAAGAAATAGATGCGCTCGGACTAAAAAGAATCGAAACTATCGACGGACGAGTGCTCTTTGAAGGCGAGGAAAAGGATATCCCTCGCGTAAATATTAACCTGCGATGCGCCGAGCGAGTATTTATCGTTCTCGGTCGCTTTCACGCGGAAAGCTTTACCGAGCTTTTTGACGGTACGAATGCGATTCGTTGGGAGGATTGGATCGGTAAACTTGATCAGTTCCCCGTTTCAGGTCACTCGATAAAGAGCAAGCTGACCTCTATTCCCGACTGTCAAAGTATAGTCAAAAAGGCTATCGTGGACAGGCTTTCGGGCGCTTACGGAATTGCTTGGTTCGATGAAACAGCCGTAAAATATAAGGTCGAGTTTTTCATTCTCAAGGATGAAGCAATGCTTATGATAGACACCTCGGGAGTTGCGCTCCACAAGCGCGGATACAGACCCGACGCGGGTATTGCTCCCCTGCGTGAGACATTGGCGGCAGCTATTGCG
>JAZSGD010000301.1:0-3873 GCA_045532555.1 Eubacteriales bacterium
TCCCAAAAGCTTTTTGGTCAATCCGCCGCCCTCAATACTCGCGCTCGGTGAAGCCTTGCCGAGCTTTTTGAGATCAATTCGGTAAAGCACGTAGGTTATTGCCAACGAGATAAATTCCGCAAGCGTACCGCCGAGCACGAGCGCAATACATGCCTCCTCCGTGCCCTTGTCGACAAGGAGAGCGAGTAGCCCCACCGTTATCGAGATCTTGCAGAGCTGGACCACTATCTGAAACGCGGCATTTACTTTGACCCTGCGAACTGCGGTGAAATAACCCGAAAGACAGGAACATATAGCGACGGGAATGAGCGAGATCGACAGTATCCTCATCGGTGTGACCGCGCGGACATCGCCAAGCAACAAATCGGCTATCAGGGGAGCGCCGAAAAAGAGTAAAAGCGTCGCAATAGCTCCCGTGACGGTGCAGCAGATAAGCGCGCGCCGCGCCGACCGCCTTGCAAGCATAGAATCACCAAGACCGAGAGCATCGGAAACCAATCTCGTCGTTCCGAGATTGATCCCCGCCGCCGCAAGAGTTATTGAAAAGCCGTAAACGCTTCCAAGCAGGGAATAAAGACCCATCGCCTCGCTTCCCGCGCGATTTGAAACGTAAACGTTGAATATTACCGCGACTCCGCGCATAATAAGCGCTGTCAGAGTCAAAGAAATAGCGTTAAGAAAAAATTTTCGTGTTTTTGAAGCCATCAGGCAAGCGCCTCCCAGGATTAGCTTGTACTGTTCTATAAGTATGAATCTTCGGAGACGATTATACCGTATCAAAAACAAAAAAGGCTTTTGCCCGGGAGCAAAAGCCTTTTCATTATAAATTACTCACTTCTGAGCGCCACAACGGGATCCTTCTTTGCCGCCGAGCGAGAGGGAATTATACCCGCGATAAGTGTCAGCACCATGCTGATCACCACGAGGATCAAAGCTCCCTGCCAAGGAAGAATTGCGCGGATATTGTCAAGTCCCGTGAAGTACTGAACGATAGCCGATATCGGAATACAAAGCAGAACCGTTGACAATATTCCGATAGCACCCGCCGCGAGACCGATAATAAGCGTCTCCGCGTTGAATACTCTCGAAACGTCCTTCTTGGAAGCACCGATAGCACGGAGAATACCGATCTCCTTGGTACGCTCAAGCACCGAGATATTGGTAATGATACCTATCATTATCGAAGATACCACAAGCGAGATCGAAACGAATGCAATAAGCACGTAGGAAATAGCGTTGATGATGATGGTGACAGAGGACATAAGATTTCCAACTATGTCGGTGTACTGAAGCTCGTCGGGGGCCTTTCCTTCGGGCTTTACTCCGTGCTCTTTTTCATATTCTTCAACGTATTTCTCGTTTACATCAGCGTTATAATCGCTGATAAACTTCTCGATAGCCTCTTTAGACTCAAAATCCTTTGCATAGAAGTTGATAGACGCGGGAGAAGCCTTCTTTGCATCGTCAAGCGTATCGAGCACGCTGTCGTATGTCGCGTCGATCTGAGGAGCCATAGTGTAAAGCTGTTCCTCAAGCTGAATGAAAGCGGGATCGTCCTCGGTGAGAGTAGAGAGCAGAGTGACGAATATTTCCTCGTTGACCGTCATAGTTTTGATGCTCTCGGTCAGCTGCTCGTAGATCGCATTCATAGCGTCCTCGCCTGCCATCTGAATAAGACCGGGGATCGGGAAAGGCATCTGCTCACTTTGAGGAATACCCATAAACGCACCGAGTACTTGAGTTTGTACGTCAAGCACGGGAAGGAGTCTGACGAAATTGTTAGCTGTGATGTCAATACCGTCGGTAGTTTGAGAAAGTATCAAACACAAGCCGTCGATAGTGTCCTTGTTGGCTGGATTAGCCTGCGCCGCACCGAGCACAGCACTGAATATCTGCGCCTGATTTTCCGCAGGAAGCAGCATAAACATACCGATAAAGGATTCGGTGTCGGTAACCTGTATTCTGTCGGAGAAATCGGGATTGTTGAGTATCTGTTGGGTCATATAAGCGTAGAACATTTCCATAGTCGCATCGTCGATCTTATTGACAAGCTCGTGGATCGTCTCGGGGGTGTATTTGGTTCGCTCAAAGGGAAGACCCGTCAATACGTTGATATTGGGAGTTTCCTTCTGCTGATTTATGACCTTACTCGTCTCATTTTTCTTAAGAATATAGTCGGTAAGATCCTTGGTGTAGCCCACCGCACCCGATATAGAGGTGGCAGCAGCGCTTTCTTTGGGACGGATGATACCCGATATCTTTATCTCAATACCGTTTTCGGTAACGAATTTTTCCTGATCGAACGAAAATCCTTCTCTCAGGTCGTTCCAAACGGGATATTCCACACCGTCAACGGTGTAGACCTTGCCACTGACATCGAAGAATTCCGAAGTCGTGAGCAGCTTAAAGCTCATATTGAGAATATCCTCGTAGGTGTAAGGCGGAAGCTCCTCGGGCTTGTACTGACCGTTCATAAGATCTTCCATTTCCTTGTCGATCTCGTTGGGGTCGAGAATTCCGAGCATATAAAGCGTCATCTTGCTTATCTGGTTGTTGGAGTTAACAACGAGAACTACCTCGTTGTAATCCTTGGGCCAGTTACCCGCGATAACGTCATATTGCTGATCGAGCAGAGTTTGGTTGTCTATCATTTCGGAGAAAACGTTCATTCCTCCCATGCTTCCGCCCATTTCCATAAGCTCGGACATACCCGAGAAGGCTTCTCCCATATGCTCGAATACGGTCTCCATACCGACTTTTCTTGTATCTACAACTACCGGATCCCCGTTATCATCAAGAATTATCTTTCCGTTTTCATCGGTCTCGTAGACAAGATTGAACACCTGAAGCTGATAGTCGTACGTGTATTGAATATCGCTGACAAAGTCTTTGATTTCATCGTAATTTTCATCAATATGGACCTTGAACGCTTCAAGATTGTTTTCAACCGTACTCGTCATAGCCGACATCATCGTGCCGAGCGAGTCATCGACGTAGATCTTTCCCGAATCTCTGTAATCCTCGGTATCGGAAACGCTGGTCATAGCCGAGAGCATCGCGGACATGTCCTGCGTCTGCTTCTGAATAGTGAGAGGATAGGTAGAGAGTGTGTCCTCCTGAACCTGAGCAATAAAGGCATTAATACCCGTCGACAGAGCGAGGATCAGCGCAATACCGATGATACCGATACTACCCGCAAAGCTCGTCATAATGGTACGACCCTTTTTGGTTGCAAGATTATTCAAAGAAAGCGAAAGAGCTGTGAAGAAGGACATCGAGGTCTGCTTTTTCTTTCCCTTGCTGTTTTTCTTGATCTCTCTTGCCTTTTTAGTAAGTCCTACGTCCTCGGCATCCACATCATAATCGACCGAAACGTAAGGATCTGAGTCGTCGGTAACAAGACCGTCGAGCACCTTGATTATTCTCGAAGAATAGGTCTCTGCAATTTCGGGATTGTGCGTGACCATAACTATCAGCTTATCCTTGGAGATATCCTTGAGTATCTCCATGATCTGAACGCTGGTAGTAGTATCAAGCGCACCCGTGGGCTCGTCTGCGAGCAGAATATCGGGATCGTTAACGAGCGCACGCGCGATGGCAACTCTTTGCATCTGACCGCCGGACATCTGCGAGGGACGCTTTTTGAGCTGATCTCCAAGACCGACCTTTTCAAGCGCCTCAATAGCTCTGCGGCGACGTTCTGCCTTGGAAACACCCGAAAGCGTGAGCGCGAGCTCGACGTTTGCAAGAACTGACTGATGGGGAATAAGATTGTAGCTCTGGAAAACGAATCCTACAGAGTGATTTCTGTAAGTGTCCCAATCTCTGTCCTTAAAATCCTTGGTCGATCTTCCGTTGATGATAAGATCGCCG
>JAZSGD010000326.1:0-3189 GCA_045532555.1 Eubacteriales bacterium
AAACGTCAACGTACTGGCAAAGCTCGGTCATAGCCTCGCGAGCCTCAGCTCTCGTCCAGAGCTTGCCGCGGTACTTAAGGTCGCAGGCCATCTTTATTCCTCTTGCCTTTGCCGCCTTGCAGGCATCCTTGCAGATCTCGACGACGTTAGCGCCCAGCGCGGGAGTAATGCCTGTGAAGTGAAACCACTCTGCACCGTCAAATATAGCATCCCAATCGAAGTCCTCGCGAGTTGCCTTTGCGATAGCGGAATTTGCGCGGTCGTAGATGCAGACGGAGCCTCTCTGCGAAGCGCCCTTTTCGTTGAAGTAGATACCAACTCTATCGCCGCCGCGAACGATCTTGGTCGTGTCAACACCGTATCTGCGGAGGCTATTTACAGCCGCCTGACCGATAGCGTGTGCGGGAAGCTTCGTGACGTACGCTACGTCCATATTGTAGTTCGCAAGCGATACCGCAACGTTTGCCTCGCCGCCGCCGAACGTGAATTCAACGTGATCGCACTGAACGAATCTCTCGTAGTTGTAAGGCTGAAGACGAAGCATCAGCTCTCCAAATGTAATTACCTTTGCCATAAATTTTCCTTTCTGCCTCCGGCGGCTTAAAACCTTTTTGGAAAAAAGGTTTTAAGAATTCCAAAAACTTTCGGTAATTTGGTTTATCCGGAGCGTTCGTTTATTTATTGTAGTGAATTTTTACTGAAATTTACAACCGACTTGCAACACGATAGCAGATATTCTTCGATAAAATCTCCATCATCTTCAAACCCAAGCCGTCTGTAATCATTAACTATCCTTTGGGAAGTTCTTTGGAGGTTTGGAACCTTTCTTTCAAGAAAGGTTCCAAAATCCGCCTCCTTGCGTCTCCTTACTTAACTAAATGATAAGCAAAGCCGTTGATCTCGTCGGAAAGGTAGATGAATTTCATATTACCCTTATCGTCGTAGGTGGCGGTGCTATAGTCGAACTTAACGCCGCGGCGCTCGAGGTGATAGACTGCGCGGTCGACGTTATTGGTCTGGATTGCGATGTGACCGTTGGTGCCGGGGCCCTTTTCGTTCATCATTTCGAACTCGGGGCTTGCGAAGATCGACTTAGAGCCGACCTTGGGCTCGAAGGAGAAGTAATTTTTGAGAGTTGCGGAAGCATTTGCGGCGGTGTCACCCGAGGGATTGATACCGATATGCTTGAACTTAAAGCCGAGCATAACGTCGACAGCCTCGCGAACGAGCTTGGTAATACCGTCGAAATCTCCTGCGGCGATCATTTCGGGCTTGACCATCCAGGAGCCGCCACAGCAAGCGATCTTGGAAAAAGCGAGGTAGTCGTTCACGTTAGCGGGACCGATACCACCCGTGGGCATAAAGGACACCTTACCGTAGGGCGCGGACATAGCCTTAATCATAGCGATACCGCCCGACTGCTCTGCGGGGAAGAACTTGACCGTATCAAGTCCAAGCTCGAGAGCCGCTTCGATACCCGAGGGATTGTTGATTCCGGGCACGATGGGGCAGTTCTTTTCCTGACAGTACTTAACGATCTCGGGATTGAAGCCGGGGCTGACGATAAACTTTGCGCCTGCCTCGATAGCGTCATCGACCTGTGCCTTTGTGAGCACGGTACCCGCACCGACGATCATTTCGGGGAACTCCTTGACCATGATAGAGATCGCCTCTTTAGCGCAAGCGGTTCTGAAGGTGACCTCAGCGCAGGGCAGACCGCCCGCGATGAGCGCTTTTGCGAGAGGCGCCGCGTCGGCGGGATTTTCGATCTTGATTACGGGAACGATACCGATTTTTGAAAGTTGTTTTACAACGTCGTGCATATTATCCTCCATATAATTTTAATGCATACCTATACATAATAATTATACATCATTTTTTGAGTTTGTCAAGAGAAAATGGGGCGAAATGTCCAAAGACGGCAGAAATCTTCCCGTAAATCAGGGAATTAACAAAACTTTAACGTTTCCTAAAAAAGTCGCAAACACAGCGGCGGTATAATGCAGTGAAAAACGTCAATTAATCTTCATAAATAATGTAAGGAGACAAAAATGAACGCAATAGAAATAAGAGATCTGTCCAAAAGCTTCCGCGGAATGTATGCGGTAGATCACCTAAATATGACGGTTCCGGTCGGCGCGATCTACGGATTTATAGGTGAGAACGGCTCGGGAAAATCGACGACCGAAAAGCTGATCTGCGGTCACCTTGTTGCTGACTCGGGCTCGATCAAGCTCTTTGGCAGGGATTTTACCGACGCGGGTGTCCGCGTGAGAGTCGGCGCACTCATTGAAAATGCGGGTTGCTTCCCGAATTCGAGCGTATATCAGAACCTTCGTATGCAGACCATCAACCTCGGACTTGAAAATCCCGACGAGGAGATCAGACGAGTGCTCGAGATCGTGCGTATGGAGGATAACGCGAACCTCAAATTCAAAAAATGCTCGCTTGGAATGAAGCAGAGGATCGGCATCGCAATGGCGCTGCTCGGCGATCCCGCGCTTCTCATTCTCGACGAGCCGATCAACGGTCTTGACACCGACGGTATGCGAATTATGAGAGAGATTCTCGTTGATATTACGAAAAATTACGGTTGCACGGTCCTTATTTCTTCCCACATTCTCGGCGAGCTTGAAAAGATCGCGACCCACTACGGAATCATTCGTCAGGGCAGAATGATCATAGAGCTGTCTGCAGAGGAAATGGATTCGAGAGCGCAGATCTTCGTGTCGCTCAAAACAAAGGATATGCAGGGTGCAAAAGAGGTGCTTCGGGCAAAATTTGACACCGTCCGCGAGGAAGACGGCTATCTTCGTGTCTACGACGTCGACGATACCGCCGCGATCGTGGATACGCTGATGAAAAACGGCCATATCCCAAGCGAGATCAAGAAAAACAAGATCGGACTCGAGGAATATTACGTCGAGCTGATGAGCGAAAAGGAGGACAAGTGAGATGACGCGCGAATTGAAATTTGAATCGCCAAGCTTTATACAAAGACTCAAGGGAATGCTCGGCGTGGATTTTTACCGACTTTTCCATACGCCCCTGTTTTATATTTTCCTTGCTATTGCGGCGATAATACCCGCGATGGTTTCGGCAATGACGATGATGCCCGACCAGAACGGACAGACGATGGAGCCTCTTTATTCAAACGTCTGGCAGATCGTCGCCGCGAGTAAAACGCTT
>JAZSGD010000282.1:0-3760 GCA_045532555.1 Eubacteriales bacterium
CTCCACCCCTTTGTGGCGCTTTCAAACGGCAGGGGATTTTCCCCCTCTGCGGAGGGCGCCCGCCGATCTCGGCGGCTCAGACAAGCCTTTGAAAAGGCTTGATCGAAACTTTCAACAGGCTTCGCCACAAAGTCCCCGCTAAACTCCAATTTATTAATAAAAACCATTGGTGAAAATATGAATAATAACAAAAACCTACACGAAATACCCGTAACCGCGCTCCGCGGAGTCGGTGGAGTCAAAGCAAAAGCGTACGCCGCGGCAGGCGTACACTCACTGCTCGACCTGCTCTACTACTTCCCTCGCGCTTACGAGGACAGAGCAAATATAAAGCTGCTTGCCGAGACCTCGCCCGAATATAAATCGGCAGTCGTTATGACCGTAGCGACCGAGCCGAAGATAGCAAACATCAAGCGAGGAATGTCGCTTTTAAAATTCCGCGCGTTCGACGAAAGCGGAGTCTGCGAGATCACCTATTTCAATCAGAATTACTATAAAGACAAATTTTCGGTCGGCTCGGATTTTCGCTTCTACGGCAAGGTCGAAAGAGTAAAAAACCGCTACTCTATGACCTCCCCCGCGGCTGACCCGTGGGTCGAGGAGCTGCCTCCCCCTCCCTTTTTCTCGGTCTATAGACTCTCCGAGGGACTAACGCAAAAGCAGATCTCGCAAAACGTTTCCGACGCGCTTGAATTAGCAAGCCAAGCGATGCCCGACCCTCTCCCCGAGGAGATCCGCGAGAGAAATAAGCTCTGCACGATATACTACGCCCTCCGTCAGATACATTTTCCCGAAAGCTATGCAGCGCTCGCAATCGCGAAGAAAAGACTGATATTCGACGAATTTTTCCTGTTCGCCACAGGCCTTGCGCTCTCGGGCAAGAAGATACAGCGCCTCTCCGCCCCCGCTTGCAAGGACACCGATATCTCTCCTCTCCTTGCCTTGCTTCCCTACAAGCTGACGGGCGCGCAGGAAAGAACGATAAAAGACATCGCGCACGATATGAGCAAGAGCGAGCAGATGAGCCGTATAGTCATCGGCGACGTCGGCTGCGGCAAAACGATCTGCGCCACGGCAGCCATGTATATAGCCGTCAAAAACGGCTACCAAGCCGCCTTGATGGCACCCACGGAGATACTCGCAACTCAGCATTATAACGACCTCTGCGCAATTTTCGAGGCTCTGGGAATACGTTGCGCGCTCCTCACGGGCTCTTGCACCGCGGCGACGAAGAGAAAGATCCACACGGCTATGAAGGCAGAAGACCCCAACGAGCGCCTTGATATCGTCATCGGCACGCAAGCGCTCCTCTCCGACGGCGCGGAATTTATAAATCCGGGACTTGTAATAACCGACGAACAGCACCGCTTCGGCGTAAACCAGCGCGCCCTGCTCTCCGAAAAGAATAAACACACCCACGTTCTCGTTATGAGCGCGACTCCGATCCCAAGATCGCTGGCGCTCGTAATGTACGGCGACCTCGCCATGTCCAAGATCGACGAGATGCCCCCGGGACGTCAAAGAGTCGACACCTTCCTCGTCGACGAAAGCTACCGCCCCCGCCTTGATGCCTTTATCCGAAAAAACGTCGATGCAGGCGGTCAGGTCTACGTCGTCTGCCCCGCAGTCGAGGAGAGCGAGCTGGAGGAGGGCGAGATCGACCTCTCCGAGATCGCAATTTACGGCGAGGAACTCGTAAGAAACGAAAAACCGCCCTTAAAGGCGGCGGTACAGTACGCCGAGGAGCTCTCCGAGCGCCTGCAGGGCTATAATATCGCATTCGTCCACGGCAAAATGAAAACGGCAGACAAGGACAGAGTAATGCGTCGCTTCGCCTCGGGCGAGGTGCAGATCTTGGTCTCCACGACAGTCATCGAGGTCGGAGTCAATGTGCCCAGCGCCTGCCTTATGATCGTCGAAAATGCCGAACGCTTCGGACTCTCCCAGCTCCATCAGCTGCGCGGTCGAGTAGGACGCGGACAAAGAAAGTCCTACTGCGTTCTGGTCAGCGGAGCAAAGGGTCGCCTTGGCGACACCGCAAAGCAAAGACTGCAAACGATGTGCAACTCCTACAACGGCTTTGAGATCGCCGAGCAAGACCTCAAATTGCGCGGGCCCGGTGACTTCCTCGCCCTTTCGGGCAACGCCTCGATCAGACAAAGCGGAACGCTCAGCTTCAATATCGCCGATATGTGCGAAGATAGCGAGCTTATGACCACCGCCTTCTCCGAAGCCCGCGAATATCTGAAAAATGACCCCGATCTCCAAAACCACGCTCCCCTGCGCCACGCCGCAGAGAGAATGTTTGAAGTACAAGGGGATATATTTAGTTAAACGAAAAGCGCGAGTTACCTCGCGCTTTTCGTTTTATGTTATTCGTATGCGATAAATCCGATATCTTTAATTGTTACTCCGATCGAATTATCATAAAAATAATCAGATAGCCAATCTAGCGTATCGCAAATATTAAGCGCATAATTACTTAAAAGGCTTGATTGATATGATTGCATTCCATCAAAATATATAATATTTGTTATTGTTGTGGATGAGTTAAAAGTTGAAGGATATAGAGTCCAAGCAGCCTCATTTTGTGTAATATATTCGCCATCACTGTAAATGCTATAATTACCAGCACAATATACACCATACGCTTTAACATTCAAACTCAAATAGGTATAATAATGGTTGTTGCTTGTGTTTCCATACCATGATAACGAAGCATTGATATTACCACTATCAGGATAATAATACAAGTAGTAATATTCACGAGAACTAGTTTGAGAAATTTTATACCATTTATAAGTCGAATCGTATGTACCATTTACAGAAACATAGTATTTTAACAGATCCAAGCTTGGAATTGCTTCTTTGGTAGTATCAAATGAATCAAAACCTAAATCGCCAAGAGTTACACCTATGCTGGACAAATCGTTGTTTATCCAAGAACACAATACCGTCATCATAGACGATGCAAATTTTTGCACCTCTGTCTTAGCTAATGAATCTGTGAAATCTGTATAACTATATGTCAACAAGCTCTCACTATTAAAACTCGAAGCTTCTAATGTTCCGGACATCTTACGAGAATCATCAAAATAATACCAATAATATGATCCATCCATATCATCATATATGCTAAAATATACCCAATAGTTGCCATTGTTTATTACATAGTCAAATGTAATTGAGTTGCTTTCTACATAGTAGTATATTGCCCTGCGATATGATCCAGTATAATCCGAGGAAAAGGTTGTATTCAATACAATTCGGTAATATTTTCTATCAGAATTGTATATTCCTTTTTCTATTATATAGTCTTTTAACCTCTCGAATGCACTATATTCTTTCTCAAAAAATTCCGCCATCGTCATTGGAGTGCCAAAGACCAGATTATCTAATTCCGCTGTGAAAACAGCAAAATTCAAATTTTGAGAGTTCGTCAACAGCCAAGAGTTAATACCAATAACTTCGCCATACTCGTTGATAAGGGGACCGCCCGAATTGCCATTAGTTATCGACGCATCATGCTGAATATGCCTTACACCGTCAACTATACGATCGTAATATGTGACGATTCCTTGTGAGAAAGTATTGGTTAAACCTCTTGAAGAACCGATAGCGTATACCGTACTTCCTACTGCGATTGCATTTTTGCAAATATTGGCATAATTGTCAAACTCCGCGTCAACCTTTAATACAGCAAGATCGATACTCTCATCATAAGCTAAAACCTGTGAAATTTGGTAAACTACTCCATTGA
>JAZSGD010000207.1:0-4122 GCA_045532555.1 Eubacteriales bacterium
CCCGGGAGTCGAGGTTAAAATAGAGCACGCGGATGGTCTGGACGAGTGCCGCAAGATGCTGATCTTAGCCAAGGCGGGCAAGAAAAACGGCTGTCTTATCGAGGGAATGGGTTGCCCCGGTGGTTGTATCGCGGGCGCGGGCACGTGTCTGCCCGTTGACAAGGCGCAGGCGGCGGTCAGAAAGACCGTGGATGCGACCGAGAAAAAGCTTCCCGAAAAGGATCTTTTTGAGATCGAGCTGCCCTGATTCCCCCCGAAACTTGCCGCACTCGGCGGCGAAAATTGCAACAAAAATTTTTATTTGTGTCGCTATGGCGGCAGATAAGGAGTAAATATGAGCCAAATAGAAAAGGGCGCAATGCACAAGTTTTCATACGGTCTTTTCGCGCTGTTCACTCACGACGGAAACCGTGACAATGCCTGCATTATCAACACAGGCGTGCAGATGACCGACGATCCCAAGCGCATCAGCATCTGTGTCAATCAGTCGAACTATTCCTGCGAGACCCTCAAAAAGACGGGTGTTTTCAATCTCTCGATCTTGTCCGAGGACGCGAAGTTCGATATCTTCAAGCGCTTCGGATTTGCAAGCGGCCGCGATACCGACAAGCTCGACGGTCTTGATACCGTTGCGACCTCGGAGAACGGTCTTAAATATCTCACCGAGGGAACTAACGCGCTGATCAGCGCAAAGGTCGTTTTCAGTGCCGATTTCGGTACTCACACCCTCTTCGTTGCCGAGGTGACCGAGGCAAAAGTCCTCTCGACCACACCCTCCGCTACCTATGCTTACTATTTCGAAAATATCAAGCCCAAGGCTCCCAAAGCCGACAACAAGCCCGCCACCGAGGAGAAAAAGATCGTAGGCTGGCGCTGTAAGATCTGCGGCTACGTGCACGAAAGCCCCGATCTCCCCGATGATTTCACTTGCCCTTGGTGCAAGCATCCTGCTGATGATTTTGAGCCGATTTATGGGTGAGTGGAAGGAAGTTACTGAATGCAACGAGAACTTGGGGTGCCTTTTAGAAAAAGGCGCCCCAAACCCCGCGAAAACTTCCTGTATTTTGGGTTCTAACTAAGGTGAAATGACGCTGATTTTTCGGCAAGCCGAAAAAGTCAGCCTACTGAGATAACGAACGTCCTACCGTGTAGAACCCAAGACATCTCATCTAACTTTAACTTAAAGAAACTTTGAAATAAGTTGCACTGCATCGGCTGGGTTCCAAACCCTTGCAATACAAAAAGGTCAGTGAGGGGTTTTTTCAAGGCTTGCCGAAGAAAAAATCCTCCGTCACCCTAAAAGCACCCAAAATATAGGGGAAGTTTTTTGGCTCCACCTTTTTTTCAAAAAAGGTGGAAAAATCGATACATCAACTATCTCCCCCAAAAAGACCGCAAAGGCGGTCTTTTTTTTACGCTTGGACAATATAATAAGATAGAAGGGCGGTGAGGGGAATGCAGATAATAGATGTGAGGCGGCAGAGAAGCCTTGGTGACGAGCTGCCGAGCTTTTTATTATCGGCATTACCGTACCGCCTTGTCGACGAGATAAGTGCGCGGTGGGGCGGAGAGAGGATCGAGGAGATAAGGCTGCGCCGTGACAGACAAGCGTCCCTGACGCTGCCGAAGGGAAACATGATACTTGACACGGTGCTTGACGGGAGTGCGATCGACGCGACCTTAACGGGCATGTGCTCGGGCTCGCTCTACGCGTACAGCGACACGATCAACCAAGGGTATATATCGCTACCGAACGGGGTGCGAGTGGGAGTTTGCGGCAAGGCGACCTGCGAGGGCGAGCGACTGATCGGAGTGCGCGAGGTGACGTCGCTTGTGATCAGAATACCGCACAAGGCGAGGTCCGTTGGCGCGCCGATAAGACGACTATTGCACGAGTTCGATTATAGCCGAGGGGTGCTGATATACTCACCGCCCGGCGTGGGCAAGACCACGCTTTTGCGCGGTGTGATCGCGCTTCTCGCCTCGGGCGAGGGAGGATACGCGCCGATCCGAACGGCAGTAGTCGACACACGCGGCGAGCTGGCCTTTTCAAACGGCGGCAAGGGGCTCTGTATCGACGTCCTTTCGGGATATCCGCGCGCACTTGGAATAGAGATCGCGACACGAACACTATCGGCGCAGGTCATCGTGTGCGACGAGATCGGCGACTATGCCGAAGCGATGGCATTAGTCAGCTCGCATAACTGCGGCGTTCCGCTGATCGCATCGACTCACGCAAGCTCGGTAGACGAGCTTTTGCGCCGCACGGGAATAATGCTGCTCCACGAGGCGCGTGTGTTCGGCGCGTACGTCGGGATAAAACGTTCGGGCGGCATGGACTTTTGCTACGACGTGCATCTGCGCGACGAGCTCGGGATATAGGAGGACGGTATGCTTGTTAAAATAATCGGCAGCGTTTTGCTCGCGCTTTCGGGCGTATGCACGTCGGTCTCGCTCTGCCGCTATTGTCGTCGCAGACTTGACACAATCGACGGCTTTATTGCCCTCATTTTTTATATAAAGGGTCAGGTCGAATGTTATGCAAGACCGATCAGCGAGATCCTCGCGACTCTCTCGCCCGAAATTTTGCGCGACTGTAATTGCCCGACGGGTGTAGGCTCGATCGAGGAGCTGATCGCGGAGAGCAGGATCTATCTCGACCGCGAGAGCTTGCGGCTCGTGACTGCGTTTTCGCAGGAATTCGGCTCGGTCTTTCGCGAGGAGCAGTCGAAACGGTGCGACTATTATATTTCGCTCCTGAACGAGCGCAGAGCGCTGATCTCAAGCCGACTTTTGCCCGAGATGCGCGCAGGAAGTGCCGTTTGCATCTGCTCGTCGCTTTGCTTGCTTATCCTGCTTTGGTAACTGCGCGAAAGTGAGTTTTCTCTGCGAGTGCCGAATGCTTTTTCGCGCTCGAATTTTGCCTTGGCGGCAAAAGTCAACGATTGTTAAGTGCCGCCGTGCGCGGCGGATTGGAGAACAAATGGACATAGGATTGATCTTAAAGGTAGCGGGAGTGGGAATATTGGTGTCTGCGGCGGCGCAGATACTTCAAAAATCGGGACGGGACGAGCAATCGACGCTCGTGGTGATCGCGGGCATAATCGTAGTTCTGATAATGCTTGTGGGCGAGATCGAAAAGCTCTTTGAGCTTGTGATCTCGGTGTTCGGATTTTAATGAGCGAATATCTTTTCAAGGTCTTTGGAGTCGCCTTGATAGCGGCGATGCTGATCACGCTTTTTCGCAAGTGGGGGAGTGACTTTTCCACTCTGCTCAAGGTGACGGCAGGCGCTATCGTCGCCGCGGTTTGCGTTAGTGGGATCGCGCCGATCGTCGAGTACGTGCGTGAGCTTGGCGAGACTGCTTTGCCGTGGGAAACTGTGGAGGGAATGTTGCGTGTCCTGGCGGTCGCTATGGTGACGCATATCTGCGCCACGATTTGTCGCGATTGTGGGGAAGCGACGCTTGGCGGATACCTTGAGCTTGGGGGCAAGGTGGAGATAATTGTCCTGACTTTGCCGATGATAAAGGACATAGTGGAGACAATGGTGGGGATTTTGTGACCGAAAACGATAAAAAGGGTGACGAAAATGACAAGAAACATAAAATTTGCCGTGATCTACCTGTTTATTGTGGTTTTTATGGGGACACTTCCCTTGAAAGTGCAAGCATCCACCACTCTTGATGAAAAACACGAGCAAAACAGCGGTCGAATCACCACTTTTACACAAATAGACGATACAAAATCGCGTACTGCCCCCACTTTGCTGTCAAAAAACCACAATTATTTAAAATCATTCACCACTTTGGGTCAAAAAAGTCGCTCGGGCAGGGAAGTCTCCCCCGAAGAAACTCTCCCCGACGAATACGGTGAGTTTATCGACTCTCTGCCAGACGGGGTGACCGATTCGCTGCCCGACTCGGCTTTTTCGTCCGATTCCGCCGAGATACTTGGCGCGGCAGAGCAGCTCGGCAGCGTAAGTTATCTCTTGGGGACACTTTTGGAGTCGTTCGGCGGTGCGATAGGTGAGCTTTTGCCCACGCTCGCGATCCTTTGCGGCATTGTGATTTTGTCGGCGGTCTGTCACCTTTTTGCCTCAAATCTCGGCGGCTTGTCAGCG
>JAZSGD010000168.1:0-1503 GCA_045532555.1 Eubacteriales bacterium
GTTGAACCTGTGGTATGTTTGTGGTACGAACAAAAATCTGAAGAAAGGACGAAAAATATGGCAAATAAACGCAGACCGCAAGGGGACGTTTGCGACCGCTGCCGGTGGCAGATGAAGGGAGCAAAAAGGAGTGGCAGTAACTTAGGCTGTGGCGAGCAAACCACGGATTGCGATGACAGAGCCTTAGTTACAACAGGGGACGGAGGAAACTATGGCAAATAAGCGCAGACCTCAAGGAGATGGAACAATCCGCAAACGCTCTGACGGACGGTGGGAAGCCCGTATCATCATCGGACACAAGAACGACGGCTCACCCATGTATAAATCGGCATTCGCAAAGACACAAAAAAGCGCCCTCAAACAGCTCCATCAGCTTCTCGACCTCTACCGAGATGTTGACCTCACCGAAGATTGCCGAATGACGCTCGGCGAGTGGATGGATAAGTGGCTCGATGAATATATGATATTCACCGTCAGAGAATCCACCCTTGACAGTTACCGATGCCTTACCGAGAACCAAGTGAAGCGGTTTATAGGACAGAAACAACTGTCCTCCATCACAACCGCTGAACTTCAAAAATTCTATAACAAGATTAAAAAAGAAGGTAGAGTCAAGCCGAACCGAGCTGGCTCATATGAACTTGCTGACAGCGTGGTGCGAGGTGTTCACATGATGCTCCACGAAGCCTTGGATACGGCGGTCAGAGAACGCCTTATCGCAAAGAATCCGACAAACGGTACAACAATACCGAAAACAAATTATGCCGAGAAGCAAGTCCTCGGCAACGAACAGCTCGAACGATTTCTCGAAGAAATCAAGACAGAGGAATATTGGTGTGATTTCTTCTATGTAGAGGTGATGACAGGCTTACGCCGTGGTGAGATCTGCGGACTCAAATGGAGTGACATCGACTTCGATGCCAACAAGCTCCGAGTGCAAAGGTCGGTGTCAGCAAAGAAAGGCGGTGGCTTAAATATCGGAGAAACCAAGACGAACACGGGTACTCGAGTTATCACTATGCCGCCGAGTGTCAGAGAGGTATTGCAAAACCGTAAACAAACAGCGATAACCGAATGGGTGTTCCCGGCATTCTTAAATCCCGAACAGCCGATACACCCCGAAGCAGCCTATCGAAAGCTCAAGGTAATACTCAAACACGCAGAGCTACCGCTGATACGATTCCACGACCTGCGCCACACCTTCGCAACCCATGCGATGAAGGGCGGTGTCGATCCAAAAACACTCTCTGGAATCCTCGGTCACACAAACGCTTCATTTACACTTGACACCTACACCCATGTAACAAGCGATATGCAGAAGAACGCATCCGCCGTTGTGGGCAATATGATGCAAAAAATAATGATTAAGGAGTAAATAATGGCAAATAAAAAGAGAAAAAACGGAGAAGGCACGGTACGCCTTCGAAAAGACGGACGGTGGGAAGGACGAATCGTTGTCGGTTATGCCGACAACGGCAACCCACGGACGAAAAGCGTCTTGGC
>JAZSGD010000047.1:0-1635 GCA_045532555.1 Eubacteriales bacterium
GATTCTTCTGTGTGCATATCTGCCACCGCCGCCGTGAACGGTCGTTACAACGGTATGGTCGGTGGAGCTTGCTTCTACTGCGGAATGAGCCTCCGCGTCTCTCATCTCACCTACGCAGATCACGTCGGGGTCAAAACGGAGTGCAGCCATTACCAAGTCCTCTTGGGTAATGTCATAGATGTCCTTGTCCGAGGGGCGAGACAGCGTATGCACCACGTTATTGATGACTCTGCCCTGCTCGTCTCTCTTGACAAGGGAAAGCTCTCTTGCACCGCTTTCAATCGTATAGATACGTTTACTGTCGGGGATAGAACCGAGGAGAGAGTTCAGAAGCGTTGTCTTACCGGAGCTTGTTCTACCTGCAACAACAAAGGACACACCGTAACGCAAGCAAGTCTCAAGAAAGGCAAGCATATCGTCGGTGAGAGAGTCGGTGTCGATAAGGTTTTCCCTATCTACTCTCTGAGGGTGAAGCATACGGATAGAGACCGCGATACCTCTATCGGCATCCACAATGGGTTCTTTCAGCGCGGTAATACGGGTATTATTTGGAAGATGCCCCTGCGCGATAGGAGCCGCATTGTCGATTATCATCCCCGAATGGTGAAGCAGCTTCTTTACGACGTCGATGGCGTGTTGGGGTGAGAAAAAATGCTCCTCTGCTTTCTCAATACGACCGTCAAGGTGCGTCAGAGCCACATCATCCCAGCCGTTGATATTGATCTCCTCAAGGTCGGGGTCTGCAAGGTGCTTTGTGAGGATAGAGTATTCCGCCATTTCGGTGAAAAGGCGTTCTACCAATCCTTTGGTGTCATACCCTGCTACCGAATATCCCGTATCATAGAGATACTTACCGATATACGCTTTGAGTTCTGCGGTCTTGCTTTTGTCGATGAGTGCTGACGAATAGTTTTTCGCAATATAGCTCTGTGTGAGACCTACAAGCGAAGATAATTCGATCTGTGCCATACCTTACACCACCTTCTCTGCGATAGACTTAATGATCTGCATAAACTTCTTGTCCTTCATCGGCTCATACAGACTTCCCTCCATATACTGTTCGACGAGCGTACTGCAATACGGAATGGTAAAGGCGATCTTTCCGAGGTGCAATCTTGCATCGGCGGCAGCAAGATTAAATTCCTCTCGGGGAATGTTCATCACCGCCACATCGTTCTCGCGGAGATACCCGCGGGACGCGAAGGTTTTAAGCTGCGACATCTGAAAGCTCAAGCACTTGAGGTCAGGCGTGGACAAACGAATGACTTGATCTGCGTTCTCCAATGCCACACTTGTGAGAAAGTTAGAGTCGGGGAGCGACATACAATCCACGATCACGTAGTCCGCGATACCAACAAGCACATCGTAGAGATACTTGGCTTTCTTCTCCGTATATTCAGGAAAGCTGTGATGGTTCTCGCTATCCTTGTATCCGAGATACCCGAGGTTCATTCTGTCCTTTGTCATGACCATATTGGAAACAACATCGTCAGCAAAAAAGTCGGGTTTTGAGAGGATGGATCCCACGGAGAATACGTCCTCGGAGCGAAAGTTGGGAAAGATAATGGGAATGGTAGGCGTAATAATATCGGTAAACACGACGATAACAGCACTTTTACCACGGGAGCGATTGTA
>JAZSGD010000284.1:0-4553 GCA_045532555.1 Eubacteriales bacterium
CTTGAAATGCAGTAAAAATTCACCGCATTTATAATGAGATCGCAAAAGAACGTGCTTATCGGCGCGCCGAGAATACCGATCTCGGAATTTCCTATCAAAAAATACGCCAAGACTATCTTAACCAAAGACCCGATCGCCATAGAAATTATCGGGATATACGCCTTCGAGTAAGCCTGCAATATTGCATTGCTGACCGTAATCAGACAAGCCGACGTGACCGAAAGCCCAAGCACCATGAGAAGCGGATATGCCTCACTTATCGCCTCGCTCTCTCCCGAAAAAACGAGCTCCAATATCGGCTTTGCAAACAGCGACAGACCTACGGCGATCGGCATGGATACTATACTCGTCAGCTTCAAAGCGTCAGAGACCACCCGTCCCTGCTCCGCTTCGTCCTTCATAGCCACCGCCCTCGACAATGACGGTATCAAAGGCATCGCAACCGATGCGATCAGCGCGGGCGCAAGACTGAAAAGCGGAAGCGCAAGCGTGGTGTAGTTTCCGTAAGCCGAAAACGCGACCTCGCTTTCGTATCCGAGGTCCTGCAACCTCCGCAGTATCATAGTCATATCAATGACCTTGGTCAAGCTGATCACCGCCGCCGAAAGCGTCACGGGAATTGCAGTTCTCATCAGCCGCCAAGCAATTCCGCGGTCATTTTCTTCGCCCAGTGAGCACGTCGCCTTTTCGCCCGAGGATCTCTTGCTCAGCATCAGATACAAAACCGAAACCGCAGTTCCAAGCGTCAGCCCAAGCACCGCAAAGGCGGCGACTACGTCGATAGAATATCCGAATCTCAGGGCAATAAAAGCAAAAAGCAGTCCCAACAACAGCTTCCCCAACGCCTCTATTACCTGAGATACAGCCGTGGGGACCATTCTGCCGTGACCTTGAAAAAAGCCGCGATATGCACTTGATAAGCAGATAAGAAAGACTGTCGGAGCAATAGCAAAAATGCAAAAAACAGTCTTGTCACTTCCAAGAAACTCGGAAAAAGGACGCGCAAAGCCTATCATAACAGCGCTACCCACTACCCCGAGTAACAAGAAAAGCCTCATAGCCACGCGAAATATCTTCTCCGCCCCTCCCTTCTCGGAGGATATCATTACCGACATCGCAACGGGCAGACCCGTGGTCGCAATAATACAAAACAGAGTGTATATTTCGTAAGCTGAATTGAAATATCCCATGCCTTCGCTACCCAATAGCTTAAGCATGGGAATTTTATATATAAGTCCGATTATCTTTACGATGACGGCGGACAGCGAGAGTACAACAACCCCCGACATAAAACCGTTATTCCTGATCCTTTTATCCGAGCCTCTATCCGTCACCGTAGCACCTCACTCAATCGAAATAGTGAGAAATAACTCTCCGAGCCTCGCTCTTGAGCCTCTCCTCATCAATCGTAGTGTATGCGTGATCCTCGTAAAGTATGTTACCGTCACAAACGGTCATAAGTATGTTTTCCTCGGTCATAGCGTAGCAGACCGCCGACTCAAAGCTGTACGCGGGAATATTGTTCATCGCGCTCATATCAACAAGCAAGAGATCTGCCTTCATTCCGACCTTGATCTCACCGCAATCCTCTCTGCCCTGTGCGATAGCGCCGTTTTTAGTGGCTACCTTTATCATTTCTCCCGCAAGCGTGACCGAGGGATCAAGATCGTTGCCCTTGTGTATCAAAGTGGCAAATTGCAGCTCGCGAAGAACGCTTAAGCGGTTGTTGGATGCCGCACCGTCGGTACCGAGGGTGACGTTGACCCCCGCATCCATCATCTTCTTAAAGGGCATTATTCCGCTGCCAAGCTTAAGATTGCTGACGGGGTTGTGCGCAACGCTGACTCCCTTGCGAGCCATAAGTGCGATATCCTCATCCGTTACCCAAACGCAATGCGCGGCGGTCAACGGAACGTCAAGCGCGCCGACGCGGTCAAAAAACTCGGTCGGAGTGATTCCGTGACGCTCGATACAAGCGTCGTGTTCGGATGCGGTCTCGGAGACGTGTATCTGCAAGCCCGTCTTTCTTTCCTTGGCAAGCTCGGCAAGGTATCGGCAACATTTTTCCACGTTTGTATATTCCGCGTGAAGCGACATATCGATCTTTATCCTTCCGTCCGCCTTTTCGTGCCAGCGGTCGAATACGTCGATCCCCTCGTTTATTCTGGAGTCGTTCAGAACGTCGATCTCGGGGTCAAAAGAAACTATAGAGCGCGAGAGATTAGCCTTTATTCCACTCTCCTCAACGGCTCTTGCCGTCTCGTCAAGGAAAAAGTACATATCCGAAAACGAAACCACACCGTTTCTGATCATTTCGGCAATAGCAACCATAGAGCCGTAATAAACGCTCTCACTCGTCAGCCTATCCTCAGCGGGAAAGATCTTCTCGTTGAGCCATCTCTGCAAGGGCAGATCGTCTCCGTATCCTCTGAAAAGAGTCATCGCGCTGTGACAGTGCGTATTATAAAATGCAGGAATAACGAGGTTTCCGTTGCCCTCGATCACCTTGTCGGCAGTCTCACTCGGCAGTTCCTTGCCAATATAAGCGATCTTATCGCCCTTGACGAGAATATTAACCGACGAATCGAATCCGTAGCCCTCGGTAAGATTAACGTTTTTAAAAAGTATGCTCATTATTTTAACGTCCTTAAATAATTTTAAACAAATTCACGGTACAAGGAGCTTTGTGAGATAACAAAGCTCTCTATACCCACTATATCCTCTATCAGATTTAAAATGTTCACGCACTTCGCGTAATACTTGTCGTCTCTGCTCACGTTGGCAAGCACGCGACGTAGATACGGCGCAAGCACGTTCATCTCGTAAGCAAGAGTGGTGTCTATCTTAACGTCGCATCTGTCCATATACGGAAAGATGTTCATCTCCTCGTTTCTTCTTACGCTCTCCCAGAGTCCGAGCGTAAATTCAGGCGACGCTCCGCGGAAATTGCTGTCGCGAACGAGCCTGCGGCAAAGTCTTATGAAATCAGGATCGAATACTACGCCGCCAATCTCTATCGGGCTCTCGGGTCTTACACCGAGAACAGCGCCTCCATGAGCCTCAATGACCGACAAAACCGACGGATAAAGCACCTGAATGCCCTCAAAAAGCAGAATATCGTCGTCATCAAACTCAACGTCTACCCAACTGCTTCTGTCACCGCTGACGAAATCAAAGATCGGCTTTTTTGCTCTTCCCTTCGAGAAAAGCTCGTCAACGAACTGACCGAGCAGCTCGGTGTCAAGCGTGTCGGGCGAATCGAAATCCAGCTTTTCGGGATCCGCACCCGCAAGACTGCTGCGCGAAAACTGATCCTTAAAAAAGTCGTCAAGCGAGACCGTTACCACTCTTTTTTGCTCGTCGCCGAGATAAGCCAACAGCTTGTTTGCCGCAGTGGTCTTTCCCGAGCAGGTAGGACCTGTCAATCCGAGCACCCTCGCGTTGTTTTTCTCGCAAAGAGTTTTGACCGACTCCGCAAGCAAAGCTTCAAATTCCTTGTCGCATTCGGTGATGAATTTTTCATCTATTTTTGCAAATCCTTGCTTGTTAATACGTTTTTCAGTTGCCATATATCCTCCACAACACTAAAAATAAACATTGGAAACACGGCCGCGCAGATCGATCAACAACAGAGATGGAAGCATAGCCATTTATACAAGACCGTGCTTGATATAAAATTCACGCGCGGCGTTAAGCTTTTCCTCTGTCTTATCCTCCGCAAGATATTCGTAAGGGTATTTCTGATTGAAAAATCTCTCGATCGTACGCTTGTTATCTCCCGAAGGAGCAATATCAACGAACTTCGAAACAGCACCCGCACCTGCGGCGAATATCGAGTGAAGTTCCTCCATCATGTAAATATTGTAAAGGCCCTTTTTACCGTCAAGGCAAAATCCCACGTTTTCGTAGTTTCCGACCGTATTCTTTTGACGGTACATATAATAGGGCTGATATCCCTCATGCTGCGCCTTTATCTGCGAATAATCAACGCATTTTCCAACGTCACCTCCGCGCACCGAGTATATGTGACTAAAATTCTTGAGCGCATCACTCGCCTTTTTAACGCTGAAGGTGTGTACCGTAATATTTTCGGGACGAAGCGAAACGATCTTATCGTAAGACGCGGAAAAGCTTGCGAATTTATCTCCGGGGAGTCCCGTGATAACGTCGGTGTTTATGTTTGCGATTCCCGAATTACGAGCAATATCGTAAGCCCTCAAAAAATCGTCGGCAGTATGGGAGCGACCGATTATACGCAAAACGTCGTCGTTGAGCGTCTGGGGATTAACGCTGATACGGTTGATACCGTGCGCCATAGCCACACGCATCTTGCCCTCGGTGATGGTATCGGGTCTGCCAGCCTCCAAGGTATATTCTTCCACAGTCGAAACGTCGATATTCGCCTCTACCACAGATAAAAGCCAAGCAAGCTGAACCTCATCAAGTATCGTGGGCGTGCCTCCGCCTATGTATATGGTCTTGACCGTAAGACCAAGCTCCTTGATAGTATCAAAGGTCCTGTTTATCTCCTTGCCAAGTGCAACGAGATAATC
>JAZSGD010000056.1:0-3704 GCA_045532555.1 Eubacteriales bacterium
ATTCGCAAAGGGTCTTAAGAGAGTCGGCGGTCGATGCGAGCCGATGGCCGTTTGTGAATGAAGCTCATCCCGGAGCAGTCGCCCGAAGGTCTTAATAAAAAGGCTGTGTAGAGACGAACGGAAGTCCCCCGTTATCACGGACGTTTTACTGTCAGGTAAAAGCAGAGTGGGAGTTTAGCGCTCCAATAAGAGTGGTACCGCAGAGTGTTATTTAAACCTTTGTCTCTTTTTTCGGGGAGGCAAGGGTTTTTTTGCTTTTTTGAGGATATGCTTTAGAAAAAAACGGATTTGGAGGTATAGAATGGTATTAAACGGTTCTGAAATACTTGTTAACGTATTGCTTGAGCAGGGAGTCGATACCGTGTTCGGATATCCGGGCGGTGCGGTCCTGAACATATACGACGCGCTTTATAAATACAGCGACAGGATCACGCATTATATGACCGCGCACGAGCAGGGTGCGTCCCACGCGGCAGACGGTTATGCAAGGGCAACGGGCAAGACGGGAGTAGTCATCGCAACCAGCGGCCCCGGTGCGACCAATCTCGTCACGGGTATTGCTACGGCGTATATGGATAGCGTTCCCATGGTCGCTATCACGGGTAACGTTCCGAATAATCTTATCGGTGCGGACAGCTTTCAGGAGGTATACATTGCGGGAATCACGCTTCCCATCACGAAGCACAATTTCGTGGTAAGACGCGTTGAGGATCTTGCAGACACTCTCCGCCGCGCGTTTGAGATCGCGGGAAGCGGCAGACCCGGACCCGTTCTTGTGGATATTCCCAAGGACGTGACCGCGGCAAAGACCGAGTACGAGGCAAAGCCTGCGGTCAAGACGGTCAGATGCGACGGTATCAAGGGCGATATCAAAGAGGTTGCCGAGCTTATAAACCGAAGCGAGAGACCTTTTATTTACTTCGGCGGCGGCGTTCGTCTTTCCGAGGCGGGTGAGGAGCTTCGTCAGCTTATAGAGACCGCGGACATTCCCGCGTCGTACACACTTATGGCGGCGGGTGTTCTCGGATACGGCGAGGAAAACAATCTCGGACTTATCGGAATGCACGGCTGCTACAGCGCGAACGCGGCGGCGAACAGAGCCGACGTTATGCTCGCGATAGGAACGAGATTTTCCGACCGAGTCGCGCTCAATCCCGACAAGTTTGGTCACAACGCGCGTATCGTACATATAGATATCGATCCCAGCGAGATCAACAAGAATATCATCGCGGATTACAGCATTGTCGGCGACGTCAAGGAGGTTCTCAAAGAGCTTCTCAAGTACGTCAAGCCCGCGAAGCGTGACGCATGGCATGAGCAGATAAAGCGCTGGAAGCAGGACGACTACAAGCCCGAGAACAGCGACACCGCGCTCAAGCCTCACTATCTCGTCGAAAAGGCTTGCGAGATCGCGGGCAAGGATGCAGTCTACGTTACCGACGTCGGTCAGCATCAGATGTGGGCGGCACAGTTCTTGCATCACACACATCCGCGCAATTTCCTGACCAGCGGCGGACTTGGCACGATGGGTTACGGCTACGGCGCGGCGATCGGCGCGAAGATCGCGAGAGGCAAGGACACCACGGTGGTTCACTTCACGGGTGACGGCTCGTTCCACATGAATATGAACGAGATCTGCACGGCGGTCAGCTACGGCGTTCACGTTATTACGGTTATTTTCAACAATTCGGTTCTCGGAATGGTACGTCAGTGGCAGGGCGCGTTCTACGACAGACGCTTCTCGTCCAGCGAGCCCGAGAGAATTACTAATTACAAGGCGGTTGCCGAGGGCTTTGGCGGTCACGGATTCAGATGCGAGACCCCCGAGGAGTTCGAGGCGGCTATGAAGCAGGCGATGGAGATGGACGGTCCCGTTTGGATCGAGTGCATCGTTGACCGCGAGGAGAAGGTTCTTCCTATGATCCCCGGCGGCAAGACGGTCCACGACACCATTTTCAACTGATAGGAAAGGGACGGTGAAGATTATGAAGCAAAGATGTATGGTCGTTCTCGTTGACAACAACGCGGGCGTGCTTGCAAGGATCTCCTCTCTTTTCGTTCAGCGCGGATTCAATATCGAATCGCTGACCGTTTCGCCTACTGAAAACGAAAAGCTTTCAAGACTTACCATTATGACCTCGGGTGACGAAAAGACCTTTCAGCAGATAATCAAGCAGACGGGCAAGCTCGTCGAAACGAGACTTATTTTCCTGGTCGAGCCTTCGTTCAGTATGGTCAGAGAGCTTATGCTTGCAAAATTTAAGACTTCGGCAGACGAGGTCGCAGAGCTCTCCGAGCTTATCGCAAGCTACGGTGGCAAGATCGCCGACGCGAGCGACGGTTGTATAGTCGCGCAGATAAGCGACACCCCGCAGGTGCTCGACGATTTCCTCTCCGCCGCAAGAAAATTCAAGCTCACCGAGCTTGGACGCACGGGCGTTATTGCGATGGAAAGAGGCAACGTTTCATACGAATTGTGAGACCTTAAACAATTTGCGTCATCCTACGTTGCTACTCGAAAGCGGCTCGACTTACGCAAGTAAGCCTTCGCCTTGCTTTCTCCGTTGCGCCTTGTCTGACACAAATTCTTGGCGGTCTCAATCGTGAAGCAAAAGAGAAGAAATAAATTTTAAGATTATAAATCCAAAAGGAGAAAAAAACAATGATCAACAAGTATTATGACACCGATTGTAATCTTGCCCTTATAAAGGACAAAACTATCGCGGTTATCGGATTTGGTAGCCAGGGACACGCGCACTCCATGAACCTCGCAGAGAGTGGCTGCAACGTAGTCGTCGGTCTGCGTAAGGGAAGCGGACACTGGCAGAAGGCTGCTACCTTCGCTGAGAAGAACCCCAACTTCAAGGTTATGGAGGTTGAGGACGCGGCAAAGGCGGCTGACATCGTAATGATGCTCGTTCCCGATGAGCTCGCGGCTGACATCTACAACGCGCAGGTTGCTCCCTATATGAAGGACGGCGACGTTCTTATGTTCGCTCACGGCTTCAATATCCATTTCGGATTCATTCAGCCCGCGAAGAACATCGACGTTATCATGGTCGCTCCCAAGGGTCCCGGTCACACCGTAAGAACTCAGTATCAGGAGGGCAAGGGAGTCCCTTCTCTTATCGCGGTGTATCAGGACTACACAGGCAAGGCTAAGGACTACGCACTCGCATACGCTTGCGGAATCGGTGCAGGCAGAGCAGGCATCCTTGAGACCAGCTTCAGAGAAGAGACCGAGACCGACCTCTTCGGTGAGCAGGCAGTTCTTTGCGGCGGCGTTACCGAGCTTATGAAGGCAGGCTTTGAGACCCTCGTAAACGCAGGCTACGAGCCCGAGATGGCTTACTTTGAGTGCATCCACGAGATGAAGCTCATCGTCGACCTCATCAACCAGGGCGGCTTTGCAAAGATGAGATATTCTATCTCCAATACCGCAGAGTACGGCGATTACAGAACCGGCAAGAGACTTATCACCGACGAGACCCGTAAGGAAATGAAGAAGGTCCTCGACGAGATCCAGAACGGTACTTTTGCTTCCGAGTTTATGCAGGAGTTCAGTGCAGGACGCAAGGCTAAGTTCCTCGCTACCCGCCGCGTTGAGTCCGAGCACCAGCTCGAGCAGACCGGTGCGGAGCTCAGACAGATGATGTCTTGGCTTAAGAAGTAAGACGGAGGAAGAGACGACTGAAACAGCCCCT
>JAZSGD010000206.1:0-4447 GCA_045532555.1 Eubacteriales bacterium
TAACCATTCCGCGAAGCATAGCTTTTCTGTGAGCGGTAGGTCTGCCAAGTTTTCTGGTTCCGGGCATTTCTAATTCCCTCCTTCTGCTTAATTAATCTAAATTTCTTACTCCTCTTCGCGCTTAAGGTCAAGACCAAGCGAGTGGAGCTTCTGAATAACTTCGTCAAGCGACTTCTTACCAAGGTTTCTGACCTTGATCATATCCTCTTCGGTGCGATTTGTAAGATCTTCGACTGTATCAATGCCTGCTCTCTTCAAACAGTTGAAGGAACGAACAGACATGTCAAGTTCCTCAATGGTCATCTCAAGGACTTTCTCCTTGATGGTCTCTTCTCTCTCAACCATAATCTCTGTCTTCTTTGCATCATCCGAAAGATCTACAAACAAGTTGAGATGCTCATTGAGAATCTTGGCTCCGAGGGAAACCGCTTCTTTAGCTGAAATAGTACCGTCGGTAAGTACCTCAAGCGTAAGCTTGTCAAGGTCAGTGTTGCTACCGGAACGGGTGCTTTCAACAGTGTAATTTACCTTGTACACAGGCGTGTAGATCGAGTCTGTGTAAATGGTGTTGATCGGCATAGCGGAATTTCCGCCCATCATATCGTTATAGATTTGCTTGTTGCGCTCCTGAGAAACGTAACCTCTGTCGCAGTTGAACGTAAGCTCCATGTAGAATCTTTCGTTTTCAGCAACGGTAGCGATATGGTGTTCGGGGTTGAGGATCTCAATATCCGAGTCCTGCATGATATCGCCTGCAGTAACGTCATGCTCACCGACAACGTCGATGAAAACGGTCTTAGGACCTGTGCAATGAAGCTTTGCGGTGATACCCTTAACGTTCAGAACGATCTCTGTAACGTCCTCAGTAACTCCGGGGATAGTGGAAAACTCGTGAAGAACTCCGTCGATCTTAATATTTGTTACCGCAACTCCGGGCAGCGAGCTGAGGAGAACTCTGCGAAGAGAGTTTCCGAGGGTCGTGCCAAAGCCTCTTTCAAGGGGCTCAACGACGAAGGTTCCAAACGAACCGTCTTCGCTCATTTCGGCGGTAGTAATATTGGGCTTCTCTATCTCAATCATTCCAAATAAAACCTCCTATAAAAATTTTAATAAAGCATGCTTGTTGCTTTGGGGAAACGGACACTCGCGGCAAGCAATACCGCACAATTCCGATTTTTATGCGGTATTACTTGGAGTAGAGCTCGACGATAAGCTGCTCGTTGAAATCGTAGTCGATATCGTCTCTTGCGGGGAAGGAAACGACCTTAGCCGTAAGATTGGTCTTGTCAACGTCAAGCCACTTAGGAGCAGTCTTGCTCTCAAGAGCCTCAGCAAGAGCCTTGAACTTTGCAGAGTCGCGGCTTGCTTCCTTAACGGAAATAACGTCGCCGGGCTTTACAAGGATAGAAGGAATGTTGACCTTCTTGCCGTTGAGTGTGAAGTGAGCATGGAGAACGAGCTGACGAGCTTCCTTGTGGGACTCAGCAAGACCCATTCTGTAAACGGTGTTGTCGAGACGTCTCTCAAGGAGGATGAGAAGGTTCTCACCGGTCATACCCTCTTTGCGATCTGCTTCCTCGTAGTAGTTCTTGAACTGCTTTTCAAGAACACCGTAGTATCTTCTTGTAGCCTGCTTTTCACGAAGCTGGATACCGTATTCACCCATCTTCTTCTTAGCTGCACCGTGCTGGCCGGGAGCTGTGTTTCTGCGCTCGAGTGCGCACTTACCGCTAGTGCATCTCTCACCCTTAAGATAAAGCTTTTTGCCTTCTCTGCGGCAGAGCTTACATGCGGGACCTGTATATCTTGCCATGACTAATACCTCCTGTAAAATTATACGCGTCTGCGCTTAGGCGGTCTGCATCCGTTGTGGGGGATGGGAGTAACGTCCTTGATGAGAGTGATCTGAAGACCAGCGGTCTCGAGAGCACGGATCGCGGATTCACGTCCCGAGCCGGGGCCCTTAACGTAAACTTCAACAGACTTAAGGCCGTGCTCAACAGCAGCCTTAGCAGCAGTTTCGGAAGCGGACTGAGCAGCGAAGGGAGTGCTCTTTCTGGAGCCCTTGAATCCAAGCTCGCCGGCAGAAGCCCACGAAATTGCATTTCCGTAAACGTCAGTAATAGTTACGATCGTGTTATTGAAAGTAGCCTGAATGTGAACAGCGCCCTTTTCAATATTCTTTTTTTCGCGGCGTTTTTTAACGACTTTTTTAGTTACCTTTGCCATTTTTATGCCACTCCTTTATTTCTTCTTGTTTGCGATGGTCTTTGCGGGACCTTTTCTTGTTCTCGCGTTGGTCTTGGTTCTCTGACCTCTAACGGGGAGACCCTTTCTGTGTCTGATACCGCGGTAGCAGTTAACCTCTACCATTCTCTTGATGTTAAGAGCAACTTCTCTGCGGAGGTCACCTTCAACAGTGTAAGAGTTTTCGATCTCATCACGAAGCTTAGCTACTTCTTCCTCGGTCAGATCCTTAGCTCTGGTATCGGGATTGATACCGGTCTTTGCAAGGATATCGTTAGCACTCTTGCGACCGATACCGTAAATGTAGGTAAGAGCGATCTCAACGCGCTTGTTATTAGGAATATCAACACCTGCTATACGTGCCATTCTGTATTACCTCTCTGTTTAGATTGAGTTGGATCAAAGTCAATGTATCTCGATCAACCCTGCTTCTGCTTGTGCTTGGGGTTTTCGCAGATAACCATGACTTTACCTTTTCTCTTAATGATCTTGCATTTCTCGCAGATCTTCTTAACGGACGGTTTAACCTTCATTTTTGTAAACCAACCTTTCTTTAGAGTATTTTTAGTAAAATCTTTTTTTATAAATTATTTGGAGCGCCACGTGATTCGGCCTTTAGTAAGGTCGTAAACCGAAACTTCAACGGTTACATGATCGCCGACCAAAATTCTGATATAGTTTTGTCTCAGCTTACCCGAGAGATGAGCAGTAACGATGTGCCCATTGGGGAGCTGGACCTTGAAGTTGGTGTTGGGCAGAGCCTCAATCACCGTGCCTTCAAATTCAATAACGTCGTCCTTCGACATATTCCTTCTCCTAACTGATTCAAATATTTGACTGGAATCTTAAACTCAAAAATCCGATTCTATCTGTGTCATTACGATCACTCCGTCGCTCGTAAGAGCCACCGTGTTCTCGTAATGGGCGGAGAGCTTGCCGTCGGCGGTCTTGACCGTCCAACCGTCGCTCATTTCCTTGACTCCCTCGACACCCACGTTGACCATAGGCTCGATTGCAAGAGTCATACCCGCGCAAAGTCTTGTTCCCCTGCCCTCTGTTCCGTAATTGGGAACGTCGGGAGATTCGTGAAGCTCACGTCCGACTCCGTGACCGATATATCTCTTAACGGTAGAAAAACCGTTAGCGACTACCAAAGCGTCGATCGCGTGACCGACGTCACCGAGTCTGTTTCCGACCTGCAGCTTCTCTATGCCCGCAAAAAAGCTGTCTCGCGTTACCTTGATAAGCTTTTCTGCTTCGGCACTGACCTTGCCGACTGGAATCGTTCTTGCGGCATCTCCGTGATATCCCTTGTAGAACGCACCAACGTCGACCTTCACAATGTCACCCTCGCGAAGAATGGTCTTCTTTGAAGGAATACCGTGAATTACCTCGTCATTTATGCTTATACAAGCGCTTCCGGGAAAGCCGTGATATCCGAGGAAGGAAGGCTTAGCACCCTGCTTTTCGATATAATTTCTTATGATCGAGTCAAGCTCGTAGGTGCTAATGCCCTCGCGGATGTGCTCGCGAGCCACAAGGAGCGCCTCGCCCGTAATTCTTCCAGCTTCTCTCATTTCTTTGATCTGAAGCGGATTTTTTAACTGTATCATCCGTGAACCTCGGTTTTTCTTACGCGTTTACTCTGTCAAGAGCAGCGAAGACGAGGGCGGTCGTATCAGCGACCTCCTCCTGACCTTCAACTGTTGCCAGAATACCCTTAGCCTCGTAGTAAGTCTTAAGAGGCTCGGTCTGCGCGTGGAAGGTTTTGAGTCTGTTAGCAACGGTTTCAGCGCAGTCGTCAGCTCTGATATAGAGCTCAGCGCCGCACTTGTCGCAGATTCCCTCTACCTTGGGAGGAATGTAGTCAACGTGGTACGAAGCACCGCAGTGACAAACTCTGCGTCCGCTCATTCTCGCGATGATCTTGTCATCGGGAACCTCAATGGAGAGGACAACGTCGATCTTAACGCCCATAGCGTCATGCGCCTCTGCCTGAGGAATGGAACGGGGGAAACCGTCAAGAATGAAGCCGTTTTTGCAGGCCTCAGTCGAAAGATAATCCTTAATGATACCAACGACTATCTCGTCGGGAACAAGCTTTCCGGCATCCATATAACCCTTGGCAGTCAAGCCAAGCTCGGTTCCCTCCTTGATCGCACCGCGAAGAATATCTCCGGTCGCAATCGCGGGAATGTTA
>JAZSGD010000285.1:0-1675 GCA_045532555.1 Eubacteriales bacterium
GATAAGTTTACCTTTACCTCGGACGAGGTCGTTGGAAACGAGCATATCGTTTCGGTCAGCTATGCAAATCTGCCTCGTGAATTGATCGTGGGAGATACCATTCTGCTCAATAACGGACTGCTTACGTTCAAGGTCGAAAATATCGACGGAAGCAATATTGAATGTCGCGTGCTTTGTGGCGGCGAGCTTTCCGACCGTAAGAGCATGAGCTTTCCTGGTAAGGTGATGAAGCAGACCTATCTATCAGAGCAGGACAAGAATGACATTCGCTTCGGCATCGAGAACGGAGTGGACTATATCGCCTGCTCGTTCGTTTCGAGCAAGCAGGATCTTATAGACGTTCGCGAATATCTCAAGGAGCTGGATGCAGATAATATCGAGCTTATTGCAAAGATCGAAAATCAGTCGGGTGTTGATAACATCGAAGAAATATGCGAATATTGCGACGGAATTATGGTCGCACGAGGAGATATGGGAGTGGAGATTCCCTTTGAGCATCTTCCCACTATACAAAAGAAGCTTATCACCAAGTGCCGTTTGCTTGGCAAGAGAGTCATTACCGCGACCGAAATGCTTGAGTCAATGATATCAAATCCCCGTCCGACAAGAGCCGAGATCTCCGACGTTGCAAACGCGGTCTACGACGGCACTAGCGCGATCATGCTCTCGGGAGAGACCGCCGCAGGAAAATATCCCGTTCAGGCAGTTGCGACAATGGCGAAGATCGCCGAGACGACCGAGAGCAGCATCGATTATAAAAAGCGCTTCTACAGTGCTGAATTTAAGATCAGAAATTCTATCGATGCGATCTCGCACTCAACCTGCGGTATGGCTATCGATATCGACGCGAAGGCTATTGTTGCTTGCTCCTTGTCGGGAATGACCGCGCGCATGGTCTCGCGTTTCCGTTCTCCCGTCGATATCATCGGTCTGACCACCAATGAAACGACTTGGCGCAGGCTTGCGCTTTCTTGGGGCGTTATCCCCGCTATGTGCGAGGAGTTTACATCAACCGACGTGTTGTTTTACACGGCAAAGAAGATCGCATCAAGGACTTTGGATCTGAAAAAGGGCGACAAGATCGTCATAACAGGCGGAGATACCACGGGAAAATCGGGAAATACCAACCTGATCAAGATACAAGACATATAAAAAAAGTTAAGAGATACGCCGAAAGCTCGGCGGATCTCTTTGTATATGTAAGCTCTTTTATTTGCGATTCTCTGACTCGGCAAATCTTTTGATCGCCTCGAAGGAAGCCTCGCTTATGTGGTGCTCGATCTTGCAGGCGTCGTCTGCCGCGGTCTCCTTGTCAACTCCGATACGAATGAGAAACTCGGTAAGCAGGGTATGGCGCTCGTACATCTTGTTCGCGATCTCAAGACCCGTGTCGGTCAAGGTGATGTAGCCGTGCTCGTCGACCTCGATATAATCCGCGTTCTTGAGAATACTCATCGCGCGGCTGACGGAGGGCTTGCTGTAACCCATATATTCGCTTATGTCGATAGCTCTGACCGAGCCGTTTTTCTTTGATAGCACGTGTATCGTTTCAAGATACATCTCGCCCGATTCCTGTATATGCATCGTACCCCTCCTTTTTTATTTGTTGATATAAGTATATCATAGTTTACCCGAAAAAGCAAGTCTTTTTTGTGACTTTTCAGAGAAGCTTGCC
>JAZSGD010000069.1:0-3528 GCA_045532555.1 Eubacteriales bacterium
GTATTCTGATCCCGTGGGTATTTATTACGGCGAAAAATATTTCGGCGAAGAGGCGAAGAAGGACATTACCGAGATCGTTTATCAGATCATCGATACATACAAGACCCGCATCAAGACCAACGATATTCTTGGCGAGGAGTCTAAGGAGAAGGCGATCCTCAAGCTCTCCAAGATGGGCGTTAAGATGGGTTATCCCGACAAGGCAAGAGCTATTTACGACAAGCTTGTTTTCAATGCGGAGGATTCGCTCTTTGACATTATGCTGTCTATCAAGGAGATCAGAGAGCTCGATATGCTGAGCAAGCTTGACAAGCCCACCGAGCCTGAAAACTGGGCGATGCCCGGACACATGGTCAACGCCTGCTACGATCCCTTTGTTAATGATATCACGTTCCCCGCGGCGATCCTTCAGGCGCCCTTCTACTCGCTGAAGCAGACCAGAAGCGAAAACCTTGGCGGTATCGGCGGCGTTATCGGTCACGAGATCTCCCACGCGTTCGACAGCAACGGCGCGAAGTGCGACGAGAACGGAAACATCAACGACTGGTGGACCGAGGACGACTTCAAGCGCTTTGACACGAAGGTTCAAAAGATGATCGAGCAGTTTGACGGCATTGAGCTTCCGTGGGGTAAGGTCAACGGCGCGTTTATCGTCAGCGAGAATATGGCGGATAACGGCGGCATGTCTGTAACTCTTGATATTATGTCAAGAACCGAGGGTGTTTCCTACGAGGAATATTTCAGCAACTGGGCAAAAATCTGGTGTCAGAAGGCAAGGGAAGAATATCTCAAGATGCTTCTTTCGGTCGACGTTCACGGTCCTTGCGTTCTCCGCGCGAACATGCCTCCCAGAAACTTCTCCGAGTGGTACGAGACCTTTGGCGTTAAGGATACGGATCAGATGTATCTGCCCGAGGATAAGAGAATTGTTATTTGGTGATAAAGAAATATGTACTATGTACGAAAAAGCTGCAAGAAAATCTTGCAGCTTTTTCTTATATTTTGTTTCGCAACGTATAGGCGAAGTGAGTGTGGCAATATGGCGTGAAGACGGACATAGTTATTAAACCATAAACCTTTTATTGAAGTTTTTGAAGGGATGGGGGTGTGGGGGAAGGGTGACTTTTTTCAAAAAGTCACCCTTCCCCCACATATCTTTTACTTATTAAAAACAACTTTCATATAGGACTTCTTGCCCTTACGGAGAAGCTTACCTTCGGCGAGGTCCTCCTTGGTGTAGTAGGTCTTGATGTCGGCGATCTTTTCGCCGTCGACCGAAACGCCGCCCTGCTGCACAGCCTGACGAGCCTCGGACTTGGACTTAACGAGTCCACTTCTTACGAGCATTGTAAGAATGTCGGTTTTACCCTCCATGTAGAAGTCCTCGTCAAGCATTTCAGCGGTAGGAGCATCGGCTTCGCCGCCTGCGCCGAACAGAGCCTTTGCCTGAGCCTGCGCTTTGTTCGCCTCATCATCTCCGTGGACGAGCTTGGTGAGCTCGTATGCGAGGATCTCTTTGGCGGTATTGAGCTGGCTACCCTCCCAAGCGTCCATCTCGTTGATCTGCTCTATGGGCAGGAATGTCAACATTCTGATGCACTTGAGGACGTCGGCATCGGCTACGTTTCTCCAGTACTGGTAGAAGTCGTAGGGGGTGGTCTTGTTGGGATCGAGCCATACTGCGCCCGACGCGGTCTTGCCCATCTTCTTGCCCTCGGAGTTGAGAAGCAGGGTGATGGTCATAGCGTGAGCATCCTTGCCAAGCTTTCTTCTGACCAGCTCTGTTCCGCCAAGCATATTCGACCACTGGTCGTCGCCGCCGAACTGCATATTGCAGCCGTAGGTCTTGAAAAGATGGTAGAAGTCGTAGGACTGCATTATCATATAGTTGAATTCGAGGAACGAAAGTCCCTTTTCCATTCTCTGCTTATAGCATTCTGCTGTCAACATTCTGTTGACGGAGAAGCACGCACCGACCTCGCGGAGCACCTCGACGTAATTGAGGTCAAGCAGCCAATCGGCATTGTTGACCATTATTGCCTTGCCCTCTCCGAAATCAATGAATCTTTCCATCTGCTTTCTGAAGCAGTCGCAGTTGTGCGCGATTGTCTCGGTTGTCATCATCTGACGCATATCGGTTCTGCCCGACGGGTCTCCAACCATTGCCGTACCGCCGCCGATGAGGACCACGGGCTTATTGCCTGCCATCTGAAGTCTCTTCATGAGGCAGAGCGCCATAAAGTGTCCTACGTGCAGAGAATCTGCCGTGGGGTCAAAGCCGATGTAGAAGGTCGCTTTGCCTTCGTTGATCATGTTTTTGATCTCTTCTTCATTCGTTACCTGCGCGATAAGTCCGCGGGCAACAAGCTCTTCGTAAATTTTCATAGTTAGTTTTTCCTTTCTTTTTTCTTCACACCTTTCTTGGAAGAAAGGTGTGCCAAAGAACTTCCACAAGGATAGCTTGGCGGAGTGGTCGTTTTAAATTATAAAACGGCGCTGTTTCCTTGAGGCGCTTTTGACTTAATATTTTACTTAATAATTAACCCCTAACGTTCGCAGGCGAACATATCACGCTTCGCTTGCGAAGCATATCACTTTCGCGAAGCGAAAATATCACGTTGGCGCTTTCGGCAACATATCACTTTTCTCGCTTTGCGAGAAAACAAAAAGCGTCCGCAGGCAACAAGCCCAAGGACGCGTTATGCGTGGTACCACCTTAATTCGCTCACAAGTCGCCTTATGAGCCTTAATAACTCCAAAAAGAGTCGTTTGATATAACGGTCAAGCCCGCCGCCGCCTACACATTCCAATGGAACTTCGGGACGGTACTCGCGAAGGTATTCGAAAACGGCTCTCACGCGCCTCTCATCACCCGGCAACTTTCTGTCTGACAGTATCGTTTTCTACTTGTTTCGGTCACTGTATTTCTTATGATGTTACATTATATCAAATTTTTTCGGAGTTGTCAACCTTTTTTTCGGTGTTTGGCGTTATTTTTCGCAAAAAGCGCGCGGCACGGCGATTTTTTGACTGTGGGACTTGTAAATCGGGGAAAAATGCTATATAATTTACATAGTGACGATGCAGATATACCGAAAGGATGAAAATATGCTTATAAAATCAAAAATTTTGCGCTCCGCGCATGCATTTTCGACGCGCGAGGGCGGAGTCAGCTCGCTTGAGCATACAAAATCTCTCAATCTGGCGTTCGGGCGAGGAGATGAGGACGATACGGTTTTAAAAAATCTTGAAATATTTGCCGATGCGGTCGGTATTGATCCGCGTAGCGTTATCTCCGTGCCGCAGATACATTCCGACATCATCTACAAGGTTGGTCAGGTCGATGCGGGCGAGGGCTACTACAAAAGGCGTGATATCCGCGAGGGCGACGGATATATTACTGACGAAAAGGGAATCACGCTTGGGGTCAAAGCCGCTGATTGCGTTCCGATTCTGTTTGAGGCGGAAAAGGACGGCGAGGTAATTGCTGTTGGCGCGGTTCACGCAGGATGGCGCGGATCTGTTGCG
>JAZSGD010000064.1:0-3316 GCA_045532555.1 Eubacteriales bacterium
TAACCAGCCTCGGAGAACCACGCGCAGTCGCGTGCGAGCGTGTCGGGGTTGCAGGAAACGTACACAATTCTCGGCACGCCGAGAGAATCGAGGTAATCGACAAGCTCCTTCGTAGTTCCCTTTCTCGGCGGATCGATCACGACCACGTCAGGGCAGAAATCGCCCAGGGTATCCTTTGCACTTGCCAGAAGTCCGCGCGTATCCGAGGCATCTCCGCAGAAAAAGTAAGCGTTTTCCACGCCGTTCATCCTTGCGTTTTCCTTGGCGCACTCGACCGCCTCTGCAACTATCTCGACACCGACTATTCGCGAAGCCTTCTTCGCCATTGACAAGCCGATAGTTCCCGTGCCGCAATAGAGGTCGGCAACGGTCTCCATTCCCGTCAGTCCTGCTCTCTCTCTTGCAAGACCGTAGAGCAGCTCCGCGCCGTCGCGGTTGACCTGATAGAACGAGCCAGCCGTGATCTTAAATCGCATGCCGCACAGCTCGTCCACTATGTAATCGTTACCCTTGACACAGACGAATCTGTCGGAGAGGATAACGTTCGTATTCTTCTTATTGATATTGAGCATTACCGAGCAGACCTGCGGAAATCTTGCCGTCAGCCCGTCGGCGTATTTTTCGGCGCAGGCAAGTCGATCGGCATTGATGACAAGGCAGGTCATTATCTGACCCGTCTTTTCTGCGATTCGCAGGTAGATATGGCGCAAAATTCCGCTTTCTCTCTCCTCGTCGTATGCCGTGATCTTATTTTCCTTTGCAAATTCGATCGTGAACTCAACTATTTCGCCGAAAACGTCGGGCTGGAGCAGACACTGCTCGCAGGGGATGAGATTATGGGTCTTCGTCGCGAAAAATCCCGCGCGAAGCTCACCCTGCACCTGCCGCACAGGGTACTGCCCCTTATTTCTGTATGCCGATACTTTTTCGGTGTGTCTTGTGTCCTTCACCGTCACGTCTGGCAAGCCCGCCTTACGAAAGGCATTTTTGACGTAATCGCGCTTGAGCTCGAGCTCGTGCTCGTATTTGATATTTCGGTATATACATCCTCCGCAGGATTGCGGCGCTTTGCAGTCCTTCGTTCGCAGACCCGTGCCGTCGGCTCGGTTTTGCGAGCTTTCGATTATTTTTTCAAACTTGCCGACGAGAAATGACGACGACACCTTGATTATTTTTGCAAGCACCTTGTCGCCCGTAACCGCACCCTTGACGAAGACCACGACTCCGTCGTCGGTCTTACCCACGCCGCAGCCGAGGTTGTTGAGGTCGGTTATTTGGAGCTCTATGAGATCGTTTTTCTTTATGTTCACTGTAAATTCCTATCAAACGTAAAATTCTTTCATGTCTTCAAGGCGCAAGCAGCCGACAGTTCCGCCTCTTGCCTCGCCGCAGTCGATAGCAATAGAGCCGTTGCCAAAGAAGATCTTGCCGTCGCCGCCGTTGTCCTCGGTGGTGGGGGTATGGCCAACGATTATTGTCTTGTCGTCAAAATATTTCTTCGTCAGGTCAAGCGCCTCGGTGAAGAAAGCCTCGGGCTTAAGCTCCTCGAGGTCAACTCCTGTCTTATATCCCGCGATTCCCGCGTGGACAAGCAAATACTCCTTGCCGCCGACCTCGACTTCCTCGTAAAGAGTCATATCAGAAAGGTAGTCGATTATTCCCTCCTTCATCTCAGAGTCGAGCGTGCGGAAGGAATCGAGTGTGCTCTGGCCGCCGTCTGCTACCCAAGCGGTCATCTGGGTGATAAACTTTTTGTCTGGAGTCTCGCCGCTTTTGAGCATCTTTTCAAAGCCCGAAAGCATTTTGACCGCAGTAAAATCGTGCTCACCGACTATGGGGTAGACGTTATATCTTATACTGAGGTCGCCGACCAGCTCCATACTCTCGTCGCCGTAGTCGACGATATCGCCGAGCACGTACATTATGTCGGTATCCTTGAAATTGATAGTTTTAAGAAGCTCTTTGAATTTCGTGTAATTTCCGTGCAAATTTGATACTACGTAAGTCATATCTGATCTCCTGTATTTTAATTAAAGCGTTATCACTTGATTTGAAAAATAGATCTCGCGCTGGACTTCGGGGCAGATCTCGGCAAGTGTTTTATCCAAGAATTCGCAGACGGGGTGCTCGGTAAAGAAATGACCCGCGCAGATGAGATTTATGCCGAAATCGAACGCGCCGAGGCACTCGTGGTGCTTGGCTTCGCCCGTGAGGTAGGTGTCGGCACCCGCATCCTTGGCAAGATTCATCATATCTCCGCCCGAGCCTCCGACAAGCGCAACTCTTTTAACTCTGCCGTTTACGTTGCAGACCGAGAGCGTTGCTTCGCGCTCACCGCTTCCCCAAGAGAGCTTGTCCTTTACGATTTTGGCAAAATCCTCAAGCGAGATCTCCTCGTCAAGCTCACCCACACGGGCAATCTTATCATCGCCGACGATCTCTATATTTTTAAGACCACAGAGGCGTGCGAGCGTGTCGTTTACTCCGTCCTCACGCGCGTCGAGTCGGGTGTGGAAGGACATCGCCGCGATATTGTTCTTTGCAAGTCTTACCGCCTTTGCGCCGTCAAAGGTCAGCGCATTCATCACACCAAGACCGCCGAAAAATACGGGATGGTGCGACACGATGACGTCAAAGCCGCCCTCGATGGCGCAGTCGATAGCCGCATTAGTGATATCGAGAGTTATCAACACCTTTTTTACCTCGCGGTCGGGCTCGGGGCAGGATTCAAGGCCGTCCTTATCCCAAGGGCAAGAGAGCGAGGTGGGGATTATTTCACAAAGCTTATTGTACAGTTCGATTACCTTCATTTTTTCGTCTCCAAATATGTTTTCATTTCTTTTACAAGCAATTTTTCGTGCTCGGCATCGGCGCCCGAGACCGCCTTGCCGTCTATTCTCGTTTGAAGTATGCGTATATTTTTCTCGACAAGCGCGCGGGTGACGTTATCGCCTCGGTCGAGATTTATCCTGCCGATCAGCGCTTCAAGCTCCGAGAGCTCATAGCTCTCGCCGCAATAGCTTGCCTTGATCACACGGTATATCCTGTCCTCTCTGCCGCCGTCGCAAACTATTATTTCATCAAGGATCGCAAACCCCTGCTCTGCAAGATACCTTGCAAGTATCTCTGCGTGGGTCATAGGCTGCAACACGAGGGTGATCTTGCCGGTTTTTAGCCATTTCGCCTTATCGAGTATCGAGGCGATCAGCTCTCCACCCATTCCAAGCACCGCTATGCAGTCGGGTTCAAATCTCTCGGCTCCTTCAAGTCCGTCGGCTCGCGTGACCTCTATTTTATCGGTCAAGCCGTTCTTTTT
>JAZSGD010000061.1:0-1532 GCA_045532555.1 Eubacteriales bacterium
TATTCTCTTACTTGAAAAAAGCCGCAAAATATGGTAAAATAGAATACCATCAAAAACTACGAAAGGAGGGTTAACGATGACGGCAGAAAAGAAAAAATATGAACTCATGCGTATCATAGCACTTGACGGCAGTACCATTTACAGAAGCAAGGGCTTGACCGCGCTGAAGGACGGCAAGACAAATGCCCATGCCTTCTCGGGTGTTCTTGATGATAGCCTTGAAACAATCAAGCTCCGAGAGATCTACGCAAAGCACGAAGCCGAGATAGGATATCCCTATCTTGACGATAAAGCCTTCTGCCGAGCCATTGTTTCCGTCTCCTTCGATTACGCTATCAAGCAATATGAAAAGCAAGGACGGAGAGACGTTCTCTACGGACAGACGGTTACCGATGAGGAAATGACCGACCACGTGTGCATCCGCACGCTTGACGGCAAACCAACGCTTGTGGCAATCGAAATACCGTTGAATCAGGACAGGCACTATACTCCCGTGGAACAACCGATCTCCGCCGAGCTTCTTGGCAAATACTTTGTGTACGATGCAGAAAAGCACGAGTACAAGAGAAGCGACAAGGAAATGCCCTCGGTTGTGAAGAAGGAGAAAATCCGAGAGCATCTGTACCTGCACGGCTTCGACATCGACGGCATCCATTATGTTCGTTATAAGCGTAGTGCAGGCTCAAGCCGTGACGGACGGTGTTTGTACATCGCCGAGCAGCTCTACGCCGAGATGATGGAATGGAGTTCTTGCGGTCTTTCTGCGGATAGTGTTTTGGATCAGGCATCTTGGCAGGCGTATATTGCCTTGACACTCAGTAGCATAGAAAGCACAATCAAGCTTCCCAAGAAAGCGATCCTTATCATTCCCGATAAGGTGAGCCGTTTCAAGACCACCGCTGTATGCGTGAAGGAAGATAAAGTTCTCGGACTCACGGCGACCGAGGAAGAAACCGAGATCGAGAACGTGATATGGGATGGCGAAGCTCTCCTTGACGTGAGCGAGTTTGAGAGAGCCGGATACAAGGACAAAGGCATGATGCTCCTTCGTAACCGCTTCTTCAAGACCTGTGCGTTCAACACAAATCTGCAAAAGTGGTTCAAGGATAAAGGCATCACCACCGTCGGACAGCTTGCAGGCTACACCACCGCGAGAAAGGTTGAGGATATCAAGCTCGTCATCACCGAGAGCAGTCTCAAATACCTCAAGTTTATGCCGAAAGGTCAATCTCTCAAGTTGTCCCTTGAAGCTTGGCTTGATGCCGTATACGGCGGCAAGACCACATCCGAGTTCGGTGTTGTTAAAACGGATAAGCCGCCCTCCAATATGGAAGGTCGCTTGGCATATACCAATTATCAGCTGATGAACACCCTTGCCATCACGCCTTCGGGAATGGAGCAGTTGCTCGATGCTTCGCTCTATCATCTCTACAAGATATACGCAAGCGCGATGCACCTCCGCTATCAAATCAATTACCTGTCGGAAACAGAACCCGATGACCTTGCGGTTATGACGGCAGATAACTATCGGC
>JAZSGD010000044.1:0-7386 GCA_045532555.1 Eubacteriales bacterium
ATCACAGACCGAAACGGTGCGCCCTGCGGCAAGATCTACGGACCTCTTTCCAAGGTCATAACCGTCGATACAAAGTACGTTACCGCGGTTGAAACTGCGCTTGGAATGAATTTGCAGAACATCGTAGTTGAGGACGAGGAGACGGCAAAGGCGGCAATGTTCGCCCTCAAGCGCGGAGAAGCGGGAAGGGCTACCTTTTTCCCTCTGACCTCGATGAGACCGCAGACCGAAACTCCCGAAATGCGCGATGCTCGCGGTTTTGCGGGCTATATCGGCAGAGCCGACGAGCTTTGCATAAGCGAGGATAAGTTCAGAAACGTTATCAGCTCACTGCTTGGCAGAACGCTGGTGTTCGATAGCATAGACAACGCCACTGTAATGGCAAAGAGACTAAACTATAAGGTCAGAGTCGTCACCCTCGACGGTCAGCAGATAAATGCAGGCGGTTCGTTCACGGGTGGTTCGGTAAAGCAGGGCGGAGGAATTTTGTCGAGAGCCGACGAGATCAAGAGGCTCAAGAGCGAATCCGAGGAGCTCGAAAAGAAGCTCAAGAAGCTTCAGGATGAAGCGGCAGAGCTTAAAGAAAAGCTCACCGATCTTACCGACCGCCGCACCGACCTCGCAGACCGTAAGGACCTCATCAACGTGCTCAAAAACACCGAGATGCAGGGACTTGAAAAGCTTACGGGTCAGTACGAGTCTAATAAATCTCTGCTTGAAAAGCTCAATGCCGATTACGAGCAGATAGTCAGAATGAGCGAAAGGTACGAGGACGATCTCGCGGCGCTCAAGAGAGAAGAGGAGTCGCAGAATAAGCGAGTCGAGGAGTTCACCGCAGTTCGTTTGGCAAAGCACAACGAAAAGGTCGACGCGGAGGACAGACTCAAGGCGCTCGAGGACGAAAAGACCGCAAATGTCATTCGCATAAGCGAGATCCAAAAGGATATCGAAACGGCAAAGGCGCTGCTTGAGGTATCTCTCGAGAGAATACGCGTGTGCGAGGAGGATATGAGGGCGGCAAACGACCGAATCGAAAGCTACCGCGCACAGATCGACAACCTTACGGTCGCACAGACCGAAAACCGCAAGAAATATACAGAGTGCCAGTCCGAGCTCGATATGCTTAACGCAAAGCGTGCCGAGGTCGAGGAGGGCAACCTTGAATTTGAAAAGAAGCTCAACGAGATCAACACTATGATGCGCGATAAGATGGCGGAAAAGGAGCTCATCTTCCGCGTTCATACGACCAATCAGGCAAAGCTCGAGGGACTTCAGGACAAATACGATAAGGTCGCAGGCAAGCTCTGGGATGACTACGAACTGACGAGAGCCGACGCAGTCGCACTCGGTTATCCCGCGGTAACCGCGGAAAATCGCCCCGAGTACGCAAAAACGCAGATCGAGTGTCAGAACAAGCTCCGTCATATCGGTAGCGTTGACCTTGACGCCGTCAATAAGTATAAGGAGCTCAAGGCGCGCTACGACTATATGAGCGAGCAGATAAAGGATCTTGAAAAATCCAAGGAAGAGCTTATCGGCATCATCACCAAGCTCGAAAAGGAGATGAAGACCGCCTTTGTCACCGCGTTCGACCAGATCAACGAGAACTTCGGCAAGACCTTCTCCGAGCTGTTTGGAGGCGGATCTGCGGAGATCTATCTCACCGATCCCGAAAACGTGCTCGAGAGTGGAATTGAGATCAAGGCGGCACCTCCCGGAAAGATCATCAAAAATCTGATGCAGCTTTCGGGTGGAGAGCAGGCATTTATCGGAGTCGCGCTCTTCTTCGCAACGCTCAAGGTCAACCCCACGCCCTTCTGTATCCTCGACGAGATCGAGGCGGCGCTGGACGAGGTCAACGTAGAGCGTTTGGCACAATACATAAAGAGATATTCCGACGGCACGCAGTTTATCATGATCACACACCGCCGAGGCACTATGGCGGCGGCGACCAGACTTTACGGCGTAACTATGCCCGAGCACGGTATATCCAAGATACTCACGCTTGACGTCAAGGACGTCGAGAAGAAGAAGGACGGTGAATGGAATGGCATTTTTGAATAAGCTTTTTGGCAAAAAGGATAAAAACAAAAGGTCAGACGAGGAGATCCGCGAGAACGAAGCCCTCGATAAAGAAGAAGCCGAGCAGGAAGAACCGATCGATATCGATTCTCTGATGCACGGCGAGGGAGAAGAGCCGATCGATATAGATGCTCTTATGGACGACGAAGAAGAGCTTACCGACGAGGAGATCGCGGCGGCTGAAAAGTTCGAGGAAGAGCACAAGGAGGAGTACGAAAACGTCACTCCCCTTGATTACGACGGCGATTTTATTGACTTTGACGGTATTGCGGATGACGATGCCGAGATAGAGGATGAAGAGACCTCTGACGAGTCCGAGGTTGCCGATGAAACGGTGAATGAGGAAGCTATTGAGGATACCGAAGACGAAGAGGAAACCGAGGAAAAGGAGTCCTTCTGGGAAAAGCTCAAAAACGGACTTTCCAAGACCAAAAAGGCGCTTTTCGGATCGGTCAACGACCTGCTCAAAAACTTCGTCAGAGTCGACGAAGATCTGCTTGAGGAGCTCGAGGAGCTCTTGATCATGGCAGATGTCGGAGTCGGAGCGACAGAGGAGATCATCGAGGAGCTTCGCGACAGAATCAAGGACGGCAGACTAAAGGAAAAGGATCAGGTGCTTGACACCCTCAAGGAGATCCTCGGCGATATGATCGGCGAGCATCAGCCCCTGAAGCTCGAGACCACCCCCTCGGTAGTGCTCGTTATCGGAGTCAACGGTGCGGGTAAGACTACCTCTATCGGTAAAATTTCCAAGAGACTTCGCCTCGCAGGTAAGAAGGTCGTAGTTGCGGCGGCAGATACCTTCAGAGCTGCGGCGATAGATCAGCTTGAGGTCTGGTGTAACAGAGCCAAGGTCGACATCGTTAAGCAGAGCGAGGGAAGTGACCCCGCAGCAGTCGTTTTCGACGCGATCAACTATGCCAAGAAAAAGGAAGCCGACGTGCTTATCATAGACACCGCAGGCAGACTTCACAATAAGACCAACCTTATGAACGAGCTTGCGAAGATCAACCGCGTTATTGACCGTGAGCTGCCCGAAGCGTCCCGCGAGAACCTTCTCGTTCTCGATGCAACTACGGGCCAGAATGCGATCATTCAGGCAAAGGAATTCAGCAAAGCGGCAAACATTACGGGTATTACCCTCAATAAGCTCGACGGAACCGCAAAGGGCGGTATCGTCATCTCTATCAAGCGCGAGCTCGGTATCCCCGTCAAGTTTATCGGTGTCGGCGAGAAGATCGACGATATGCAGGAATTTGACGCAAAGCAGTTTGTCGACGCGTTGTTTGAGTGAGAGGGGACGCGAGCGAGAATTGTTCTCGCGCCCCCAAAGAACTCCCCGAAGGATAGATTAAAACACAGATGGATTAGGTTTTAAAATGGGGAATAATGTTAAAATCTTTATCATTCAGATACATAAGCCGTGGTAAACTCTTTATCCTTATTGAAATTTTTGGATCTCTAAACCTTTTTATAAAAAGGTTTAGACGGGTTGCAGGGCAGAGCCCTGCGGAAAGGAAAATATATGAAAAACCAGAGCAAAATAATTTTAAAAACAGTTGCTGTCACGGCAGCGGTGCTTGCATTCGTTCCTACGGTTTTTGTTTTCAAAAAGGGCAAGGGCTTTGACGGATACGGTCTTTTGAGCCACTTGAAATATGAGAAAAAGCCCAAGGAAAACGGCGGCATTGTGCACAACGTAACCCTTGATCTCATTGATCTTCAGAGATATGGTATTGACTTGAAAAAAATTGATGACGCAACCGAAGCCGATGAAGTCTCGGAAGCCATCGATGAAATTGCCGAATAATTAAAACTAATCAATTTATCGAAAGTTTTTGAAGTTCTTAGAAACTTTTTTCTAAAAAGTTTCTAAGTGGGGTATGGGGCAAAGCCCCAAATAAAAATCAATATGAAAATAGTATTAGCATCAAGAAACAAAAAGAAAAAAGCCGAGCTGCAGACTCTGCTCTCGCAGTACATCGAGGGGATCGAGATACTCTCTCTTGATGACGTAGGGATCTACGGAGAGATAGATGAGGACGGAGTGACCTTCGAGGAAAACGCGCTTATCAAGGCGAGAGTAGCGGCAGGATCGGGATATATCGGTGTCGGCGACGACTCGGGACTCGAGGTCGACGCGCTCGACGGTGCTCCGGGAGTTTACAGCGCGAGATATGCGGGAGAGCATGGAGATGATGAGGCAAACAACGATCTGCTTCTCAAAAATCTTGAGGACAAGACCGACCGTAGCGCGAGATTCGTATGCTGTATCGCCTGCGTTTTCCCCGAGAAATACGGATATGAGCCAATAGTAGTCCGCGGATACGTGGAGGGCGAGATACTCAAGGAAAGACACGGAGACGGAGGATTCGGATACGACCCGTTGTTCTATTTCCCGGAGTTTAACAAAACTCTCGCAGAGGTCACAGCCGAAGAAAAGAACAAGGTAAGCCACAGAGGAAACGCGATAGCCGCGTTTGCCGAAAAGCTTAAGGCGCTCGAGCTTGCCGAATGATCACAGGAGAAAAAATATGATAACGTCAAAACAGAGAGCATATCTTCGCGGACTTGGTCAGTCCTGTCCCGCGATAATGCAGATAGGCAAGGGCGGAATTACCGAAAATCTTATCAAAACGGTTTCCGATGCCCTTGAAGCACGTGAGCTCGTTAAGCTGACCGTGCTTGAAAACAGCGGAGAAAATCCCCGCGAGGCGCTTGATAAGCTTTGCGAAGCGCTTGGCGCAGAGGGAGTTTCCGCGATTGGTAGAAAAATAGTGCTCTACCGTGAGTCGAAGGACAAAAAGACGATAGAGCTTCCAAGATAATATGCTGAGAGTAGGAATTTACGGCGGCACGTTTTCACCGATACACACGGGACACGTTGAGGCGGCGAAGGCATTTATGAGCCAAATGTGGCTCGACGTGCTTTTCGTTATCCCGACGGGAGTAAGTCCGCACAAGGAAATGAGCGAGGGCGTGAGCAACGCCGACAGACTCAGAATGTGTGAGCTTGCCTTTGAGGGCGTAGAGGGCGTCATAGTCAGCGATATGGAGATGCGCCGAGAGGGAAAGAGCTATACGGTCGATACGTTGCGCGAGCTGACCGATACCGACCGCAGACTTTTCTTGCTCTGCGGCACGGATATGATCCTCACGCTTGATCAGTGGAGGGATCCCGATGAGATATTCAGACTCGCATACCCCACGTATATTCGTCGTGAGGAGGATGCCGAGCTTGACGAAAAGCTGATCGCAAAGATCACCGAATATCGCAATAAATACGGCAAAAACGTGGTCAGAATAAACGCTCCCGCCGTCGTCGTATCGTCAAGTGATATAAGAGAGAAAATAAAAAACGGAGAGGATATCACGGGACTTGTACCTCCCGCGGTAGCCGAATACATCAAAGAAAAGGGACTGTACGCAAAATGAGATATACGGATGAGCAGATAGACCTTTTGAGAGCGAAGATCGGGACGGCTATGTCAGCCCGCCGCTTCGAGCATACTCTCGGAGTTGAGAAAATGGCGGCAAAAATTGCCGCAATATACTGTCCCGAAGACGAGACCACCCTGCGCGCTGCGGCTTTGCTGCACGACGTGACAAAGGAGCTTTCCACGGGCGAGCAGATAGAGATATTCCGCCTCCACGGCATCAAGCCGACGAAGGAGGAGCTCGATTGCCCCGCAACGCTTCACTCGGTGACCGCGGCGCTCGTCATTCCCGAGAGATATCCCGAGTTTGCCGACGAAATGCTTATAAACGCGGTGAAATATCACACGATGGGCAGGGAAAATATGACTCTTGCCGAAAAGATAATCTATCTTGCCGACTATATCGACGAAACGAGAACTTATGACGATTGCGTAGCGTTGCGGAACGAATTTTTCGCCGCAAAGCCCGAAAAAATGTCAAAAAAGGAGCAGATAGACCACTTAAACCGCGTTATTTTGCACTCTTTTGAGATCACGATAGCGGATCTGACCAAAAGAGGCAAGGTCATCAGCTCTTGTACTATAAAAGCAAAAAATTCGATAATTTCCGAGCTTGAAAACAGCTGAAAAACAGAAAGGAACAGATATGGAAGAGATAAGAAATGAAGAAATCAAGTCGCTTGTTGGCGCAACACCCGAGGAGCTCGCAGAGGCGATAGCAGATGTTCTTGACAACAAAAAGGCAAAGGACGTAAAGGTAATCAAGGTTGGCGACAAGACCATTATTGCCGACTACTTCGTGCTTGCAAACGGTAACACGAGCACCCACGTGCGCTCGCTTGCCGACGAGGTAGAGTACAAGCTCGGTCTTGCGGGAGTTCAGCCCATAAGAGCAGAGGGCAAGGGCGGCAACTGGAGAGTGCTTGACTACGCGAGCGTTATCGTCCACGTGTTTGACAGAGAAGCGCGCGAGTTTTATAACCTCGATAAGCTCTACACTGATTTTGAATAATTATTCATATTTTAGCGGCGTTTACGCCAAAAAACCGCAGGATTGGAGTTCCCAATCCTGCGGTTTTTTGATTAGTCAATATATTCCTTGATCGCCTTTATATCATTCTTCGTAAGCTTATATTCCTTTGTGGGATAAGTGTAGTAGTATATCAGCAGAGTGCCGAGCGACCGTTCATTGTAATCGATCTCGCCGACGTAGTATATGTCAACGTATATGGCAAGAACGCTCTCGTCCACCTCTATGCCGTCAAACACGTATTTGTGATAGTTGTAAAGCGTTTTCTGATAGGAAAGTGCCTCACCCGAGGGTGATACTCTGACGTATTCGACCGCCTCGGGAGTCTTACCGTCGTTGTCCTTTTTGTTCTCGGGGGTCAGGTCGTACATAATGACCAGACTTACGTCGAAAATGTTTTCTTCTCTCGAGGGAATCTCGGAAAGCTCAAAATCCTCGGCTACGTGCTCAAGTGTGCTCTTGTTGTAGCGCAGAATGAACTGGATCTGATCGGCTTCGTCGATAAACAACGCGCCTGCGTTGGCAAAGTAGCCGTAGTTGTGGTTCTCCTGCGTGTATTCGTTCTGCTTTTGAGTATAGAGGGTGAGTTTACCGTTGTTCTTTTCGTATACCTCGCAGAGCTTTTCGTTGGGTATGATAGTCTTGACCTGCTTCGGCGTAATGCTTCGGTCTATTATTCGCCAAGCGAGAATGCCAATGACCGCCGCTATCATAAGAGCGCATATTGCCTTGAAAACAAAGCCAGCTATACGCCATCCGTATCTTCCTTTTACCATAATTGATCTCCAATTTTATCGATTTTTGCTTAAGTCTGCGCCATGTTTTTCAGTCTGTCGA
>JAZSGD010000327.1:0-10367 GCA_045532555.1 Eubacteriales bacterium
GACGGATATATTACTGACGAAAAGGGAATCACGCTTGGGGTCAAAGCCGCTGATTGCGTTCCGATTCTGTTTGAGGCGGAAAAGGACGGCGAGGTAATTGCTGTTGGCGCGGTTCACGCAGGATGGCGCGGATCTGTTGCGAGAATTGCCGCGAAGTGTGTACGTATGCTTTGCGAGGAATACGGCGTTGCTCCGAATGGTATTCGGGCGGTGATAGGTCCTTGTATCCACAAGTGTTGCTACGAGGTAGGAGAAGATCTGAAATTGGCAGTCGAGCAGCAGCTTGGCAAAGAGATATCGGACCTGTTTGTCGTTCCGTCGGCTTGCGTTGAGAACAAATACTTTTGCGATCTCGTTGGGTTGAACCGTCATCTTTTGCTTGAAGCGGGAATCATGCCTGAAAATCTTGAGGTCATTGACCTTTGCACGTGCTGTCACCCCGAGCTTTTCTTTTCTCACCGTTTTTCAAATGGCAAGAGGGGAACTATGCTTAACGTTATCTCTCTTGGTTTATAACTTTTGATTAAAATTTTAGCAAACGCTACTCCGTGTATTGACTTTTTCGCCAAATAATGTTATACTTGGTTGAGGTATGTTGCTTTGCGACGCTTTAATCTGAATAAGTGAAGGTTTATATATGCTTTTCAGTTCTATGATATTCCTATGGGTCTTTTTACCCATAGTGCTTGCCGTTAACTTTTTGTTCTCGGCACTTCCATTCAAAAAGGAATCCTCTCGCATTCGCGCAAAGAATATTTTTCTGCTTATTGCGAGCCTTGTATTCTACGCGTGGGGCGGAATATACTATCTGCTTATTATGCTGTCCTCGATTCTGCTCAACTTTGCAGGCGGATACGTGCTTGAAAAAGGTGTAAAAACCAAAGGAGCAAGACGCGCGGCGTTTATAGTTATTGTCGTACTCAATATTGCGATACTTTTCTTCTTCAAGTATTTCAATATGCTTATCGCGATCATTGAGTCGCTTATGCAGTCGGGCGCGGGCTTCCGTGAGGTTTGGCAGACCATGCTGAGCATGAAGGGCACAGGTACGCTCAATCTTGCACAGATCGTGCTTCCTATCGGTATTTCCTTCTTTACCTTCCAGGCGATGTCCTACGTTATGGACGTCTATATGGGCAAGGCGAATTTGCAAGAAAATATTATCGATTTTGCACTCTACGTCTCTCTCTTTCCTCAGCTTATCGCAGGTCCTATCGTCAAGTACAGCGACGTTGACCTTCAGCTTCAGAACAGAAAAGAGACCTTAGATCTCTTTGTGTCGGGTCAAAAGCGGTTCTGCTACGGTCTCGGCAAAAAGGTACTCGTTTCAAACGTCCTCGCCAAGGTGGCAGACGACATCTGGGCTCTTGAGATCGAAAATCTCGGCGCGGCAGTCGCGTGGCTTGGAATCATCGCTTACACCTTGCAGATCTATTTCGATTTCTCAGGCTACTCCGATATGGCGATCGGTCTTGGTCGAATGATGGGATTTAAGTTCAAGGAGAACTTTGACTATCCCTACACCGCGCTCTCTATTCAGGAGTTTTGGAGAAGATGGCACATCTCTCTGTCGTCTTGGTTTAAGGAATACATATATATTCCTCTCGGTGGCAACCGAAAGGGAAAATTCCGCACGTACATCAACCTTTTCGTCGTATTTATGCTAACCGGTATCTGGCACGGTGCGAACTTCACTTTCATATTTTGGGGCTTGTTCCACGGTGTGCTGCAGATAATCGAAAGGCTTTTCCTCGGAAAATGGCTCAAGAAGAATCCTATTAAGATCTTCAACTGGATATATACCATTTTTGCCGTTATGATCGGTTGGATATATTTCCGCTCGGACAATATTTTCCAGGCAAACGAGTACGTCCGACAGCTCTTTAACTTTACGTCGGGCAATTATTCAATCGTCAGATTCCTTTCTATGAACGTTATTGTTGTCGTTCTTTTCGGATTTTTGTTCTCGGGTCTTGTGCAGAGATTGCTCAAGTCAAGCTACGACAAGCTCTGCGCGCGCGCAGGATCGTCCCGAGTTATCTTTGTCGCTGACTCAATCGTTCAGTTCGCGATCCTTGCTCTGTCTATGGCGGCGCTCGTCGGCGGAACTTACAACGCGTTCATTTATTTCCAATTCTGACGTCAATTCCTATGATTATCGGATTTATTGTCAGACAATAACACAACACGAGGTGCTTTATGGATAAAGAAAAAAAGGTCCCCGCGACCGAGACTCCGACCGCGAGTCCTCCCCCAAAAATCCCAAAGGGGTTAGCGGTGACGTATATCAGCTTTTTTGCCGCTATACTCATTATTCCCACTATAATTTGGGGTGCTTTGATGATCGCGTGCAGGTTCTCACCCGAGCTTTACGACACTATCAATCCCCCTACCAATGAGTCGCAGGGAATGGCAGGCAAGGACATTGCAGAGTTTCCCACGACGTTCAACATTAAAACCTATACCGCAGAGATCGAAGCTTGGTACGACGATCATCTGCCATTCAGATCAATAGTATATAATTCGTACACCGACATAAAGGCTGTAGTCGAGCAGCCTTATGAATCAATCCTTCGCCCTGCGCTTATCCGTCTTTTCCATTCAAACAACACGGGCAACGGCAACGGAAACGGTGGAGTAATCGAGCTGCCCGAAGAGACATTCCCCGATATTTGGGAAGAAACCACTCTTGAATCAACCGAACAGACAACCGAAGAGGAAACAATCCCCACCTTTGAAAATGAAGAGACTTCAGCTACGGATTGCGACCATACTTACGGCGAAGGCGTTATAGAGATCGCTCCGACTTGTACCGATTGGGGCGTTATGCTGTACTCGTGTGAGAATTGCTCTCACAGCTACCGCGAGTATATTGCGAAAACGCCACATGACTACGAAGAAGTCATTGACACCTTCAGCGCAGTAACCTGCGGCTCGAAATACCAGCGCTTGTCAAAATGCAAGGGTTGCGGTCTCGAAAAAGACGAGTCGGGAATCAAGCAGCACGCGAACGGACGTAAAATCAAAACAGTACAGCCTTCTTATACCTCTTACGGATATGTTCTGGCAAGCTGTAAATACTGCAACGGAGAATACAGAACCAATATTAAAGCCAAGCTTCAGGATACGTCGTTTGCAATGGAAAGCTACCGAAGCTCCGTCGTTATTGAAGGAAGGCACCAATGGCTGTATTATCTCGGGGATAATAGCATGGGCTATTATCAGGGAACAAATCTGTTGACCGAATCCGAGCTTGCATATTATAATTCGATACTGGTTCAGCTTAACGAGCTATGCAAGGAAAGAGGAATCACTCTTCAGATATGTATGTGGCCGAACAAGGAACAGGTCTACCCTGAATATTATCTCGGCGCAGACGTTGTAACCGAATACAAGAGAGTTGAAAGGCTTGTAGATTATATACAGGCAAACTCCGAGGTCAAGATCGTTTATCCCCTCGACGAGCTGGTAGATGCAAAGCCTTATTGGGACGTCTATTATAAATTTGATACTCACTGGAACATGGCCGGCGGATTTATCGGTTACCAGGCTATGATGCAGAGCTTGGGGCTTGAGACCACGAATCTTTATCGACTTCCCGTTTGGGAGTTCGAGCGCAACGCGGGAGACCTTATATCTCTCGGTAATCTTAACGGTGCTTATTACACGGGTGCTGTCGATTATCAGATCACGTATCGCCCCGAAATAACGACGGATTCGTATTTTGGCGGAGACGGTGCGAATGATATCAGACACACTACCGCGGCAAATGCGACAAATGATTGTAATTTCGTTATGCTTGCAGACTCTTACAGATGTTTCCAGTTAGACCTTATCCAAAAGGACTTCTCAGACGCTTATCTCTGTCACAGAGCTCAGGTCAACGATCCAATGACGGTAGATGCGATAAAGAATGCCGACGTTCTCGTCATTGCTGCCGTTGAGCGATACGATTACCAGATATTCGATACCGCTATCCAGATCATTAACATTCTTTCGCAGGAATGATAACGTTAAAAACCGCTTGATCCCTTGTGGGTCAAGCGGTTTCCGTTTTATTTGAGCGAGCTCAGCCTTCAAGCTCCTCGTATATCTCAAGCAGGCGCTCTTCGAGCTCGTTTTTCCGCAGGTCAAGCTCGGCGACCTTTTTGTAGTCGGTGGCTGCCTCTCCGTTCATTTGTTCGGAGATCTCGTCAAGCTCGGATTCAAGCTTTTCCATCTCGGCGCGGAGCTTTGCAAGTCTCGTTGCCTTTTTTCTTGCCTCCGAAGCTTCCAGCTTGGCTTTAAGATACTGCTCTTTTCCGCTTGGCGCTGTTGTCTTTTGCGCTTGCGGAGCTTCGGCTTGAGTCATTCTTTCTTTTCTTGCGGCGGTGAATTCACGGAACTCGGTGTACGCTTCTCCAGATCTCGTTATCTGATAGTCGAACATATCGCCGTCGACGTATCCGTCGGGCTTGAGCTCGATTATTCGGCTTGCAAGCTTTTCGATGAAATAACGGTCGTGGGAGACGGCAATTATCGTTCCATCAAAGTCCTCGAGCGCTGTTTCAAGTGCTTCGCGCGAGTCGATATCGAGGTGGTTTGTTGGCTCGTCGAGGATGAGAAGGTTCATTCTCGACAGGATGAGCTTGGAGAGCGTCAGACGCGCTCTTTCTCCTCCCGAAAGCATTTTTACGGTCTTGAAAACGTCTTCGCCGAAGAAATTGAACCAGGCGAGCGTGGAGCGTATTTTTTGCTCGGGAAGGGTGGGGTAGTGGTCCCAGAGCTCGTCAATCACCGTTTTGTCGGGGTCGAGATTCTGGTTTTCCTGATCGTAGTAGCCGATCTCTACGTTATATCCCTCCTCGATTTTTCCCGCAGTGGCGGTCAGCTTTTTCATCATCAGCTTTATCAGGGTAGATTTTCCGCAACCGTTAGGTCCTATAATCAGCAGGCGGTCGTTTCTCTTGACGAGGAAATTGAGATCAGCAAACAGCTTTTTGCTTCCAAAGCTCATCGCAAGATCCTTGACGTTCAGCACGTCGTTTCCGCTTGCGATGGCAGAGGTGAATTTCATGCGGATCGCTCTCTGCTCGGTCTCGGGGGCTTCGAGCTTCTCCATTTTGTCGAGCATTTTTTGTCTCGATTCAGCGGCGATTATATTGCGCTCGCGATTCCATTGGCGCTGTTGAGCGATATATGCCTCCTGTCTAGCTATCTCCTTTTGCTGATCCTTGTAGTGCTTTTCGTATATCTCTCGGTCGATCCTTCTTTGCTCCATGCTCTTGGTGTAATTCCCGTTATAGAGCTTAGCGCGGTGGTGCTCGATGGCGAGGGTTTTGTTCGTTATGCGATCGAGGAAATAACGGTCGTGGGAGATTATCATTACGCACTTTTTATATTGCGCGAGGTAGTTTTCAAGCCAACCGAGCGTTTCGATGTCGAGGTGGTTTGTGGGCTCGTCAAGCATCAGTATATCGGGCTCTTGACAAAGCTCGATCGCAAGGGCGAGGCGAGTTCTTTGCCCTCCCGAGAGCAGAGATGCGTTCATATTTATCTGGCCGTCGTCAAAACCGAGCTTTTGGAGAATTGAACGGCATCTGCCTCTGAACTCAAGACCTCCGTCGCGGATGAATTTGTCGTTGAGCGACATATATTCGTTAGTATATATGCTATGCTTTGCGTCGGTGTGGTCGGCGAGCAATATCTCAAGCTCCGAGAGGCGCTTTTCCGCCGCGAGAAGTGCGGGGAAGGCGGCGTACATGTGCTCGAGGGCAGTCGAGCCCTCCGAGGCATCGGTCTCGGAGAAGGCGCCATACTGAGAAAGTATGCCGACGGTCTTGCCTTTAGATATATAAATTTCTCCCTCTTCCGCCTCGTACTCACCTGTTATCAGCTTGAAAAGCGAGGTCTTTCCGCTTCCGTTCGCGCCGATGATACCGAGCTTGTCGTTTTCCTCAAGAGAAAACGAGACCTTTTCAAGTATCGAGGTCGTTCCGAAGCGGAGGGTGAGGTTGTTTACGCTTATTGCTATCATTTTCGTTCCTTTTGTCGCAGAGTTTATTTTATTTCATTTTTGTTTCACTTGACTTTTGATCAAATATAGGCTATAATATAGCGAAGACACTTATTATTGTATCATTTTTAGTGATTTTTGTCAATGCAGGCTAATAAATTAGTTTTGCAAGTTAAAATGAAAGGCTTTGCTTATTATATGAAAATTTGTGTTGCCGGTTGCGGTCGCTGGGGCTCGCTTATCACCTGGTATCTTGCTGAAAAGAAAAATTTTTCCGTAACGCTTTACGGTCGTCCCGAATCCGAGCACATTCAGCGCTTTATAAAGGAGAGAAGAAACGATCTTCTGGTTCTGCCCGAATCGGTTGAGATCTCTACCGATATTTCCTGCTTTGAAGCGGCTGACGTTATCATAATTTCGATAAATTCGCAATCACTTGATTCGTTTTTGCGCGGACTTGAGCCCCTCGGTCTGAAAAACAAGATCTTCGTGCTTTGCATGAAGGGAATCGAGATCTCAACGGGGCGCAGGCTCTCGCAGGTCGCAAAGGATGCGGTAGATCCGTCGAACAAGGTTGCAGTCTGGATCGGTCCCGGTCACGTTCAGGAGTTTTACGCGGGAATTCCGAACTGCATGGTTATCGACAGCGAGGACGAGCAGACCAAGCATCTGCTTGTTGATTCGTTCTCAAGCGAGCTGATAAGATTCTACTACGGCGAGGATATGATCGGAAACGAGATCGGCGCTGCCGCAAAAAACGTTATCGGAATTGCCGCGGGAATTCTTGACGGAAGCGGTCTTTCAACACTCAAGGGTGCTTTGATGTCCAGAGGAACGAGAGAGGTCGCAAGGCTTATCTCGGCGATGGGAGGAAATCAGCTTTCAGCTTACGGCCTTTGCCATCTCGGAGATTACGAGGCGACGGTCTTCTCAAAATTCAGTCACAACCGCGAGTTTGGAGAGCGTCTTGCCAAGGGCGAGGCCTTCGGCAAGCTCGCAGAGGGTTATTACACGGTTAAAGCACTTATGGATCTTTGTGAAATATATTCGGTCGAGATGCCCATTTGTCGTGAGGTATACGAGGCTATTTATGAGGGCAAGAGCTGCCGCGACGCGATCGACAGTCTTTTTGGACGGAGTATCAAGTCGGAATTCAATTAAGGTTATAGATAAAAGCACCGAAATCTGATGATTTCGGTGCTTTTGCTTATTTCGATTTGCGTTTTTGGGTTGCAAAGCACATTGAGAGTCCAAGTGCAAGCAGACTCGGCAATATGCTGACCGTCATAGTTGATTTGCAACCGAAGGCGCTTGTTTTTTGGGAATATACCGCGGTGTAAACTTTGTTTTCGGTTATTTTCGCGGGGATCTCGTCGACTCCCCACCCCTTAAAATGCTCATCGTCTACCGCGGGTGGCTCGATAACGGTTCCGTAATATCCTTTGATCTCCTTGAGCACTTTGCCGTCGGAATCGGCAAAGGTAACGGTGTACAAGGTCTCGTCCCACTCGGCAACGAGGGTTGTCTTTTGGTCAATATCGCTGAGCGTATCGCCCACTTGCAAAAGCTCGCCCGTTTCGATTGCCTTCCATCCAACAAATCCGGCAGTCTCGCTCGTGATTATGGGATCGGGAAGTGTGATCGTGGTCGAAGGGAGCACCGCGTATCTCGTGACGTATTCATTTTCTGCGTCGTGAATGAGCTCTATTGATTCCGTCGCACCGTCAGATGATATCTGGACAGATTTCTTTTCAGCTTTTACGTAGCCTTCACACTTCTTTACGTCTTTTTGGTAGCTGATTTTAAAGAAATCGCCGTAGCGCTCTTTCACGGTAAAAAGCTCGTATGCGCCCAACTCGTCGATTTTTTCGCCCGAGGTTTTATCTGAATAGACGTTCATTTCCACTTTTGAGATATAGAGTCCCGAGGACATTTCGGCTCCCGAACGGTCTACTTTCAATGCGGCTTCGTCGGTCTTGTATTTTGGAGAGGCGTATGCCACTATGTAGCTATCGGAGAGCTTATACGATTTCAAACACACGTAATGTCCTGCGGTCGAAAGAGCACTTCCGCTCGAGGCATTTCCTTCGATAGTATATACTCGGTTTTCATCCGAATAAAGAACCATACCTATGTGGGTAGACGTCACCGAGCTGTCGGCATCCTTGAAAAAGATGAGATCTGCGGTTTTGGGGGCATAGCCGTCCTTCGCAACATAGATACCCATATCCTTGCAATCTGCAAGCCAACGGCGGCAGCTCACCTCTGAGCCAGATGTGGTCTTTTCTACTCTCGCTTGGCGCAGACACCAATTCACGAACGCGGCGCACCATGCGTAACCGTAGCTCAGTCCATTGCCCTCCTGATTGTCGAGCTTGCCATAAAGGACGTTATATTCAACGTAATTTTTCGTACCCGACAAATTCATTCCGTCGAGGTCTGCGTCGCTGTCTCCCTCGTGATATCCGAGCTGTGAGAGAGCTATTGAGATAACGTCGGTCACCTGATCGCCTGTCAACTCTATTCGACTAAGATGCTCGTAATATTTACTGCTTTTGTACCTCTCGGACACCTGATAAGTCTCTGTTACAGCCAAGATCTCGAGTGTGCACAGACTCGATGCCGTGGTGAACAACAAAGCCAACAGAACAAGCGCAGCTAATACTTTTTTCGTTTTCATGTATTTTTTCTCCGTGTGTACAGGATCATTTTTCCATTACAAGAATATTATATCATTTATGTTTTTCTTTGTCAAGTTGCTTGCACTGTGCGGGTATTGATTTTTATCCTTCTGTCAAAATCACAACGCGGGGAATAAAAGACAAAAGCAGTCCAAAATCAACCAAAGGTTTATTGACATTTTGTTGCTGTGGTATTATAATAGGTTTATCGGTCTGTCGGCATAGACCCCGACGGAGCGAAATATTATGAAAAGGAGGCGACTTTAATGATTTCTACACGCTATGGATACTGCAAACTCGCCTCGGAGTCGGTCTAAGGCAAAAAAAGGATGCTGACCTTGGTTTGCCGAGATTCTTTGCGGCGATTTATCCCCAAAACCGAGCGTGCTTATTGCAGAGGTGCGCTCGTGCGAATTGCAGCAAGGAGTTAGCAGATGATAGACACAAACAATTTGGGCAGGAAGATCGCAGATGCAAGAAAGCGCCTGAAGCTTACGCAAAATGACCTTGCGATTCGGGTCGGTGTAACGGCACAGGCGGTCTCCAAGTGGGAGCAGGGAAGATCCTGCCCCGACATTGCCATTCTCGATGAAATTGCCGACGCCCTTGGCATTTCGCTCTTTGAGCTTTTGGGAGTGGTTGAGCGTGACACCTTTCCGACAGAACGCAGCTCGTAATTTCCTTTTTCTTGGGCTTTTGGCTTGAGCTTTGATTCGTCGGTAACTTGCGCGCGAAAATCAGTCTCACCTATAACGGTGGGGCTTTTTTTCTTTGAAAATGTTTGAAAAAGTATTTACTTTTTGTCTTCCGAATGGTATAATTCAGATAGAGCGTCAAGCATCGGCGCTTTGCGTTTTTAAATAGGAGCTTGCGGAGGTTGCAATATGATTTTTTATTACGTCAGACACGGAGATCCGATATATAATCCCGACAGTCTTACTCCTCTCGGACACCGTCAGGCGGAGGCGGTCGGCAGACGCTTTGCGGTGCATGGACTTGACAAGATCTATTCTTCTCCGTCAGTCAGGGCAAGGCAAACGGCTATGCCTACCTGCGAGATCTTGAAAAAAGACATGGTCGTGCTTGATTGGTGCTGTGAATCGCTTGCATGGAACGATATGACGGTCGAATACGAACCCGGAAAGCTGACTTGGGCATTTTCCCACAAACCGACAAGAGATCTGCTCGCTTCCTCTGAGGTAAGAGCGCTCGGCGACAAGTGGTACTCTCACCCCGCATTTGAAAACACCCGCTTTGAAGCGGGAGTGAAGCGGGTACGCGAGGAGGCGGACAAGCTTATGCTTTCTCTCGGATACAGACACGATGCACAAAGAAATGGCTATATTGCCGAGGAGCCTACGGACGAAAGGGTGGCATTGTTTGCTCATCAGGGATTTGGTCTTTTGTTCTTGAGCACGATACTTGACATTCCGTACAATGATTTTTGCACTCGGTTCGATATTGGCCACACGGGTGTTACCGTTATTGAGTTTTCAGCATCAAAGGGAGAATTTTGCATTCCGAAGGTGCTTCAGCACTCGAACGACTCGCATCTTTATAAAGAGGGGCTTGGCACGAGCTATCAGAACAGAATATTTATATAAATTTTATACACTTGGCATCTGTGCGGCGCTTTGCCGCGCAGATGCCGTCTTTTGTCTGTTTATTGCTCGTTGCTGACAAAAAATATG